>JBEBWQ010000247.1:0-3613 GCA_040392075.1 Microbacterium sp. | reverse complement strand
CTCGTCGGAGGGTGCCGGGGTGCACGAGGAGTCGTCATCCCGTCAGGCTACCGCTCTCCTGTCCCTCTCACCGGCCGGCGACGGCCTCCCCGGCGGCCGTCGCCGTGGCGGGAGGCTCCGCGCCGCGGCGACGGGCACCGAGCCGGCGGGGGACGAGGCCGTGCCGGGGCGCGAAGACCCAGGCGACCAGGAACGCCGCCGTCGCGACCAGCACGATCATGCCGCCGACCGGCAGATCCAGGCTCCACGACAGGTACAGCCCGAGCAGCGCCGAGGCCGCCCCGATCGCCGGCGCGAGCAGCATCATCACGGGCAGCCGGTCGGTGAGCAGGCGCGCGGCGGCGGCCGGGGTGATGAGCAGGGCGAGCACGAGGATGTTGCCGATGGTCTGGATGGAGATGACGATCGCGACGGCGACGAGCACGTACAGCACCATGTCCAGGGCGAAGACCGGGAGGCCCGCGGCCCGGGCCATCTCGCGATCGAGGGTGACCAGCACGAACTCCTTGTGCAGCAGGAAGGCGATCGTCAGCAGCACCAGTCCCGACACCGCGACGATCAGCACGTCCTCGTCGGGGATGCCGGTGATCGACCCGAACAGGAACTGCTGCAGGGATCCCGCGTAGCCGGGCGCCCGGCTGATGATGACGATGCCGAGCGCGAATGCCGCGACGAAGAACACGCCGATGATGCTGTCCTCCTTCAGCCGCCGGTTCTGTGCGAACACGGCGACCAGCAGTGCGGTGAGGACGCCCGCCACCGCGCCGCCGAGGACCAGGCTGCCCTGCAGCACGAAGGCGACGGCGAGGCCGGGGAACACGGCGTGCGCGACCGCGTCGCCGATGAAGGCCATTCCGCGCAGCACGACATAGCTGCCGATCACCCCGCAGACGAGGCTCGACATCATCGCCACGGCGAGCGCCTTGGGCAGGAACGCGAGGTCGGGGTTGAGCAGGTCGGCGAGGAAGTCAAGGGGCGAGAGCATCGGCGGTGGGGCTCCTCTTCGTCTCGACGGCAGGGGCGACGGCGCTCTCGCCGGCGGGTGCCGGGCGTGCCGCGGCGGCGACCACATGCAGCAGCGGGTTGTCGGCGCGGAGGCGGAAGGTCCGCATCCAGATGCCGGGATCGGACAGCTCGGCGGGCGTGCCGTCGGCGACGACCTCGCCGTTGACCAGGCACAGCCGGGGGCAGTCGTGCAGGGCGGCGGCGATGTCGTGGGTGATCATCAGCACGGCATGCCCCTCCGCTCCGAGCCGGGTGAAGAGGTCGGTGAGCAGCTCCTGGCTCGGCATGTCCAGTCCCGCGAAGGGCTCGTCCAGCAGCAGGGCGGTCGGGCTGAGCGCCAGTGCCCGGGCGACGAGCACCCGCTGGCGCTGCCCGCCGGAGAGCTCGCCGACCGGACGCCGGCGCAGCGCCGCCATCCCCACCCGGTCGAGGGCCTCGTCGGCGGCGCGGAAGTCGGCGGTGCGCGCTCGTCGCATCCAGCCGATCCGCGCCGTCCGCCCCGTGAGCACGGCCTCCTCCACCGTGATCGGGAAGTCCCAGGCGAACTCGTGCCGCTGCGGCACGTAGCCGATCCGCGAGCGGGCCTCCGCAGGGCGCAGACCGTCGATGCGGACCCGGCCCGCGCGCAGGGGGATCAGCCCCAGGATCGCGCGGATCAGGGTGGTCTTCCCCGCGCCGTTGGGGCCGAGCAGTCCCACCAGCTCCCCGGGACGCACCCGCAGGTCGATGCCGGTGAGCACGCGTCTCCCGCCGAGGTCGACCGACATCCCCTCGACGACGATCCCCTCGGCCCCGGGCGACCGGGGGCCCGGGCGACGCGATGCGACGGCGCCTCTCGCACCGGAGCCTGTCATCGCGCGCCCCCGGCATCCGCGCCGTGTCCGCTGCCATCGCGCGGGCCGTTCCCGCTGTCTTCGTGCTCGCCCCTGCCGTCCCCGGCTCTGCTGCGGCCCGGGTCGCCGGGTGCGTCCTCGCCGTTCCGGCGCGCCGCGCTCTCGGCCCGTGCTCGGCGGCGTGCCCGCGCCGAGGTGAGCGTCACGGCCAGGACCGCGACGACGAGCAGCGCCGCCCCGCCCGAGACCAGGGCCCACAGGAGGATGCCGGGATCGGCGGCGGCCTCGTCGGGGCCCGGCGCGTCCTCGCCGCCGGTCATGCCGCTCCCGGGAGCCTCGTCCGCCTCTTCCGTCCCTGCATCCGCCCCCGGCGCGAGCTCCGCCGCGAACGCCTCCGCGGGGTCGGTCGCCGAGCCGACGGCGAAGCGCAGGGTCCCCCGGGCGCGGAAGGCCTCGCCCGTGATCAGATCGCCGGTGAACTCCGCATCGACGAGGTAGACGCCCGGCGCGCTGAACACCCAGTTGGCGTGGGTGTGCGTGTTGACCTCGATCCAGGCCTCCTGCGGGAAGGGCTCATGGCTGGACCACAGTGGCTGCGGAGCGCCGAAGTTGCCGCCCTGCAGGTAGGCGACCACGTCGCCGGGGCCCTGCAGGGCGTGGATGCGCAGCGTCGCGCCCAGCGCGAGGCTGTCCAGCAGGTTCGGCTCCTGGGTGTTCCAGCCGACCCAGACGACGCCCGGCTGCTCCGTCTGGGGGACGACGTGCACGGGGGAGCCGGGGGCGAGGCCGAGGAAGGCGAAGGCCTCGTCGTCGGGGACCGTGAGGATCGCCTCGTCGAGCACCTGGAGCACGACGTCCTCCGGATTGCGCCAGTACCGCGGCACGGAGGTGTCGTCGTGGATCTGCAGCGCCCATGCCCCCGTGCCGAAGGTCGGCCCGAAGTCGGCGTGCCCGGCGGTCAGCACCACCCGGCCGGTGCCCTGCTGCTGGTTCGGATCGATCACCTGGAGGTCGTCCTCGGCGAGGGCGGGGCCCGCCCCTCCGACCAGTGCGCCGGCGGCGAGGGCCGTCGCGAGGAGCGTGGCGCGGAAGCGGGACCGCCGGGAGGCGACCGCGGGTCGCGGCTCCGGACGGGTGCGGGTGCGGAGCGTCATCGTGGCTCTCCTTCTCTGTGTGGTCTCTGTGTCGCGGGATCCGGCGCGGATGCCGAGGCGGGCCAGGCGTGCCGTGGCCGCCGCCGTCAGCCCAGGCACTCGGCGAGCGACCGCGCGTTCGCGCGCATCATCTCGACGTAGCTCGGGGTCTCCGCCGTCAGCGCGTCGCCGTGGATCGGGCACACGCGCACGCCCTGCTCCCGGGCGACCTCGACCAGCGTCGAGGAACGGGCGGCGAGGGTGGGCTCCAGGAACACGGCGGGCACCCGCAGGTCGCGGATGGTCTGGGTGAGCCTCTTGCGGTCCGCGAGGCTGGGCTCGGTCGCGGGGTTCGGGCTGACGAATCCGGCGACGGCCATGTCGTACGCGGCGGCGAGGTAGCCGAAGGCGTCGTGCGTGGTGACCAGCACGCGCCGCGAGGGCGGGATGCCGGCGATCGTCTCGCGCACCTCGTCGTCCAGGTCCTGCAGCTCGCGCAGATACCGTCGGGCGTTGTCGCGGTACTCGCGTGCCCCCGCCGGGTCGACGCCGATCAGGGTGTCGCGGATGATCTCGACGTACGCCTTGGCGTTGCGCACGTTCTGCCAGAGGTGCGGGTCGATCTCGCCGTGCACGTGCTTG
>JBEBWQ010000246.1:0-3630 GCA_040392075.1 Microbacterium sp. | reverse complement strand
TCGACCCAGCCGGTCGCCGTTCGGACCCTCTCCTCCGCGGTCGCCGTCCCCTGGATCAGCTCCACCAGCCGCGAGGACGGCACAGGATTGAAGAAGTGCATGCCCAGGAAACGGGATCGATGGGTCAGCGGCTCCGCGAGCGCGTCGATCGAGAGCGACGAGGTGTTCGACGCGAGGACCGCTTCGGGAGGCAGCTTCCCCTCCAGCGAGACCAGGGCCTCCTGCTTGAGGACGAGGTCCTCCGGCAGCGCCTCGATGACGAGGACCGCGTCCGCCAGGTCGTCGCGGGTGCAGGAAACCGTGAGGCGTCCCGGCCGGAGTTCCGCCGCTCCGCGCCGCGAGGCGCGGTCCCGGCTTTTCTCCAGCATGGCCTCGATCCGTCGACGCGCCCGCTCTCCCGCGTCCCACGAGACCTCGACGCCCACGACAGCCACACCCGCCGCGAGGAAGGCGTGAGCGATCCCGGCGCCCATGGTCCCGAGGCCCACGACTCCCACGCAGCCAGGAAGAGCGGCGCGGAGAAGCGGTCCGGAAGTCGACATGGGGAAAGCGTAACCGTGTATTGACATCTATGTCAATCTATTGACGTTATAGTCAGATGAGTGGGAGCCTCCTCCAGAGCACCCGTGGAGCCTCGGGTAGGCTGTGCATCGCGGTTCGAGGCCTGCGCATCACCGTCACCCGCCGACCTCACAGGAGGCAATGTCATGGCAGCAAACGGTCGGCCCGGCACGGGCGGGCCCCGCCGCACCCTGGTGGAGCAGGAGATCTACCGACACGCCCTTTCCCTTTTCGACACGAAGGGGTACGAGTCCACCACCCTCAAGGACATCGCCGAGCTGATCGGGACGAGTCGCTCCAGCCTCTACTACTACTTCTCCACCAAGGAGGAGATCCTCGAACGGCTCGTCGAGGAAATCACTTCGGAGGGCGCGCGCGCGATCGCGTCGATCGTCAGCCGGGAGGAATCACCCGTGGCGCGAATCACCGCGGACGTCGAGCTCATGGTCTCCCGGCGCCTCGACGAGCCCGAACGGTTCCGGGTTCTCGATCGCTGCGAGAACCAGCTCCCCGAGGAGCTGGCCGAACGGCACAAGACGTCCAAACGGAACGTCCTGGCCTCCCTCAGCGGGGTCGTCGACGAGGGGATGCGCAGTGGCGCCTTCCGTCCGGGGGATCCGCGGATCGCTGCCTTCGCCATCCTCGGCATGTGCAACTGGGTGGCCTGGTGGTACCGGCCCTCGAGCACCGTCGCGCGTCAGGACATCATCGATCAGCTGAGCCGGACGGCCCTCGCCGGCCTGGCGAACGAGGTGGAGCCGACGGTAAGCACGAGCGCGCCCGAGGTCATCCGGGTGGTGCGGGACCAGCTCGACCGCCTGGAGATGCTGATCCGCACGGATGAATGACCTCCGGCGCGCTCAGCGGAAAGCGGCGTGACCGGTGATCCGCCGGCCGAGGATGAGCGTGTGGATCTCATCCGTCCCCTCGTACGTCCGCACGCTCTCGAGGTTGTTCGCGTGGCGGAGCGGCGAATGCTCGAGTACGATGCCGTTGCCGCCGAACACGGTCCGCGCCTCACGGCAGATGTCGATCGCGTCGCGGGTGTTGGCCAGTTTCGCCAGCGAGATCTGATCCGCCGTCACGCGACCGGACTCCTTGAGTCGACCGAGGTGCAGCGCGAGAAGCGTTCCTCTCTCGACCCCGATCATCATGTCCACCAGCTTCTTCTGGGTCAGCTGGAAGGCGCCGATCGGGACTCCGAACTGCTCGCGCGTGAGCGCATAGGTGAGCGCCTGCTCATAGCTGTCGCGCGCGGCCCCCATCACGCCCCAGGCGATTCCATAGCGCGCCTCGTTCAGACAGCGCAGCGCCGACACGAGGCCGGTGCTCCCCGGGAGCACGGCGTCTGCGGGAAGGCGCACACCATCCAGGGAGATATCGCACTGGACCGAGGCCCGCATGGAGAGCTTGGGCTCGATCGGCGTCGCGAGGAAGCCCGGACTCGCGGTCGGGACGAGGAAGCCCCGGATCCCCTCATCGGTCCGCGCCCACACGATGCAGACGTCGGCGATCGAGGCCAGTCCGATCCAGCGCTTCGCACCGGTGAGAATCCAGTCGTCGCCGTCCTTCACGGCCACCGTACGCAGGCCCGACGGGTCGGAGCCCTGCTCGGGCTCGGTCAGGCCGAAGCTGCCGATGCGTCGCCCGCGGGCCATCTCGGGAAGCCACTCCGCCTTCTGCTCGTCGCTGCCATAGGCGTGGATCGCCTTCATGGCGAGCGATCCCTGCACGCTGACGAACGTCCGGATCCCGGAGTCCCCCGCTTCCAGCTCCATCGCGCCGAGGCCGTACTCGACCGCGCCCCGGCCTGCGCAGCCGAACCCCTCCAGCTGCGCGCCGAGGAGCCCGAGCTCCCCGACCTCCGGCGCGATCTCCTTCGGGAAATGGCCTCTGTCGAACCACTCGCCGATGGACGGCCGCACTCGCTCGTCCACCCAGCGCCGGACGCGGTCGCGGAAGGCGAGCTCCTCGGCCGTCAGCATCCCGTCGATCCCCAGGATTCCGACGGGCGCCGGGCTTCCGCCCGTCGGCCCGCCGCCCGACTCGGTCTCACGGCTCACGGCCGTCATCTCATCAGCCACGCGGCCCTCCCGCCACATACAGCACCTGCCCGGTGATGAAGCCGGATCTCTCATCGGCGAAGAACGAGACCGCCTGCGCGACGTCCTCCGGGGTTCCCGGACGGTTGACCGGGATATCGGCGACGTTGCGCGCGCTGAGCTCATCGACGGTGATGCCCAGGCGTGCTGCGGTCTGATCCGCCATGTCCGTCAGGATATAGCCGGGCGCCACCGCGTTCGCGGTGATCCCGAACCTGCCCAGCTCGATCGCCAGCGTCTTCGTCAGCCCCTGGATGCCGGCCTTGGCCGCCGCATAGTTCGCCTGCCCGCGCTTCCCCAGAGCAGAGGTCGACGAGAGCGCGATGATACGGCCGAACCCGAGATCACTCATATAGCCGTGCGTCTCGCGCGCAAGAAGGAACGTGCCACGCAGATGCACGTCCATGACCGTGTCCCAGTCCGCGTCGGTAAGGCGGAAGAGCAGGTTGTCCCGGAGCACGCCGGCGTTGCTCACCAGCACGGCCGGCGGACCCACCGCATCGGCCACCGCGCGAACGGCATCGCGGACCCGCGCGGCATCCGAGACGTCCACGCCGACGGCGACCGCCCGCCCGCCTCGCGCGACGATGTCCTGCGCCGTCTGCTCCGCTGTCGCCCCGTCGAGGTCCAGGATGGCCACCGCGTGGCCGTCCTCCGCCAGCCGACACGCGACCGCCGCGCCGATCCCGCGCGCGCCTCCGGTGACGATGGCCGTCCGGCTCATGACGTGCGCTCGATGATCATGCTCATGCCCTGACCGCCGGCCGTGCACATCGTCACGAGGCCCGTGCTCTTGTCGTGCCAGTCCAGGGAATTGATGAGGGTGGTGAGCATCCTCGCCCCGGTCATGCCGAACGGATGACCGAGCGCGATCGCGCCGCCGTTCACGTTGAGCCGGTCGATCGGGACGCCCAGGTCCTCCGCGGAGGGGATGACCTGGGCCGCGAACGCCTCATTGATCTCGACC
>JBEBWQ010000245.1:0-3656 GCA_040392075.1 Microbacterium sp. | reverse complement strand
CAGCGTCATCCACACGCCCTGGAGGAGTGCGGGCAGGATCTCCCAGACGTACTCCCAGCTCCAGTTCATGCCGGGATCACCGCCTTCGCCGTCTCCGCAGACCCGCGCGCCTCCGCGGCGACCCGGCGCTGCACCCTGCTCATCGGCAGGAACCACTCCAGTCCCCGGAAGAGGAAGGAGGTGAGCGAGCACAGCACCAGGTACACCACGATCAGCACGAGGAAGATCTGCACCGTGTCGGTCGGGAACTGGAAGCGGGCGGCCTGGGCCACGCCGAAGAGGTCCTGGATCCCGATGAAGCTGACGATCGTGGTCCACTTGACCATGTCGACCGCGAGGCTCCCGAACGGCGGGACGATCTGCGAGAGCGCCTGGGGCAGCAGCACGACGAACTGCGTCACCCGACCGGGCAGGCTGAGCGCCTTGCACGAGTCCAGCTGGTTGGGCGGGAGGGACTGCATCCCCGCCCGGACGATCTCGGAGCCGAGTGCCCCGCCGCCGAATCCCAGCACCAGCACGGCGACGGTATGGGCGGTCAGCTGCGGTGCCCCGGGGATGAGGGGCAGCGTGTAGAACACCCAGAACAGGTACACGATCGCGGAGGCGCCGCGCATGATCTCGACCAGGGTGCGCGACACGATGCGGGCCGGGCGGCTCCGCGAGACGTGCACCAGTCCGAGGATCAGCGAGACCGCCGCGGCGACGAGGATCGACAGGATCGCGATCCAGATCGTCGTGCCCAGTCCTGCCAGTGCGATGCCGAGATACGGCAGCAGGTCACTCAGCATAGGATTCCCGTCGTCCGGCTATTCGCAGTTGGGGAACAGCTGGGACGCGTCGGTCAGCTTCTGGACCTGCTCCCAGGTGGTGAAGCCCCAGCGCTCGTAGATCTCGAGGTAGCGGCCGTCCTCGCGCATCTTCATCAGCTCGGCGTTGAAGGCGTCGCGCAGCTCGGTGTCCTCCTTGCGGAAGGCGATGCCCTGCGAGGCGGCCGGCGAGTCGCGGTCGACCACGATGTCGAAGGTGCCGCCCTGGTCCCTCAGGCCCGCCGCGGAGATCTCCGAGACCGCGAAGCCGTCCGCACGGTTGGCATCCAGCGCCGCCAGGAGCGAGGCGGTGTCGGGAACCGGCAGCAGCCGGTCCTCGGCGATGCCGACCTGCTTGGCGTAGTTGTGCTGCGAGGATCCGGAGATCACCGCGATCGTCACATCGTCGCGGCCGACCAGGCCCTCGTAGCTCGTGATGTCCTTGGGGTTGCCCGTGGGGACGCCGAAGCTGTCCTGCATGAGGGTGAGCGGCAGGGAGAAGATCACCTGCTCGCAGCGCTCCTCGGTGATGTTCAGGCCGCCCGCGAGGAAGTCGAACTGCTTGGCCTGCAGGCCGGGGATCATCGCCGAGAACTCGACGACCGTGCCCTCGACCTTGTCGACGCCGAGCGCCTGGGTGACCTCGTTCGAGAAGTCCACGCCCATGCCCTCCGCCTGGCCGCTGGCGGTGATCATGCTGAAGGGCAGGTTGCCGCCCCACGCCGTCCGGGCGGTGCCGGACTCCTGCATCTGGGCGAGCGTGCCGGAGGCGGTGCCGCCCCCTCCGCCGCCGTCGCCGCCGGAGGCGCACCCGGTGAGGGCGGCCAGGGTGAGCGCACCTGCTGCGGCCAGCGCTGCGGTGCCGATAGAACGTCGTGCCATTGCTCTCGACCTTTCTCTTTCTTCGTGAAGGGGGTACTGCGTTCGGGGAGGCGACGGTGACGCCGCCTCCGGGGCGGTTCAGGCCGGTGGCTGATCGCCGAACCAGCGGGAGCGGGAGACGGCGGGGCCGTCCATCCGGGCGGTCCACTCCTGTCC
Source organism: Microbacterium sp. (assembly GCA_040392075.1). Taxonomy (GTDB): domain Bacteria; phylum Actinomycetota; class Actinomycetes; order Actinomycetales; family Microbacteriaceae; genus Microbacterium. Next base: position 1,812 of record JBEBWQ010000245.1, on the reverse strand, counting down.
GCGCTGCTTGTTCATGCCGTGGTACATCACCGGCAGGATGACCTCCATGTTGTTGATCACGCTGCCGTGGGCGGGGGCGACCAGGTCGCTCGGATGCCGCTCGAACAGCTCGGTGAGCCGGACGATGCTCTCCTGGGAGTCGACGTGCTTGGTCCAGTACAGGGCGCGCTCGTTGACGAAGCGCGTCTGCTCCGGATCCGGCACCTCGGGGAGCTCCTTCGACAGCAGCGCGCACTCGCCCTCCAGGTGGTGGTGCGAGTAGCCGAAGCCGTCGGCGACGAAGGTGCAGCGGGCGCCCGAGTCGTACCCCCACTGCGTGCTGGGCAGGTCGCGCCAGACGGCGGGGAGGATCGTGAAGGTGCGGCCGCCGAGGTCGAGCTCGGTGTGCAGCGGCAGGGAGGTCAGGTTTCCCTCGATGCCGGGGAAGTAGAGATGGTAGTCGCGCACGTCGCCGATCACCTGGATGTCGGGGAACTTCTCGATCAGGTGCGGCAGGTTTCCGGCGTGCGGCATCTCCGGGTGCGTCGGCATGACGTAGTCGACGGTCCGGCCGCCGCGGGCCCTGTCCAGCGCGCGCTCGATCGCGGGCCAGTGGGCGGGGTGCCCGGTGTCGACCAGGACGGTCTTCTCCGTGCCGACGATGAGGTAGCACGAGTAGTGGTTGTGCCACAGCTCGTCCTTGTACTCGTAGAGCAGGCAGCCGGACATCCAGAACAGGCCCGGGCCGACCTCGCGGGGGAACTGGTCGGACATGGACGACTCGTAGCCGGCCGCGTGCTGGTCCATGACTCCTTCGGAGGCTTCGGTGCTCATCAGTGACTCTCCACAACTGTCGGGGTCTTGCCGCCTTCGCGCAGGATCGCCATCGTCCCCTCGTAGTAGCGCCGGGTCGCCTCGCGGCCCAGTGCGACCCGCCCGTGGTTCGGGGCGATGTTCTGCACGTCGAACCGGGAGAAGATCTCCTCCAGGTCCGCGATGATGGGTGCGACGTTCGCGTCGCGGTCGAGCAGACAGTCGAGCTTGCAGAAGCCGCGCTCGCGCATGCGCTCGATCGAAGGCACCTCGTCGGGGTCGGTGAGGGCCAGAGCCGAGCGGTCGGCCGTGGGGAGCCCCGCGTAGTCGAACGCGTCCGCGCAGAAGAGCGTGCCGGTGACCTCGTCGAAGATCCAGGAGGTGGTGAGCACGCGCAGCTGCGGGGCGATGAGCTCGACGCGCCGGGTGCGTCCGACCGGGATCCTCTCGCCGCGCAGGATCCGGGTGAGGTCGACGCGGTTCTGGGACTTGGCGCGCACGTCCTCCCGCGAGGAGACCTCGTCGAAGACCTCGTCGGTGGGGACCGTGATGTCGTCGAAGTAGTCGAACGGGTTGGCGACGCCGCCGCCGTAGACGTGCTGCACCCGGAAGTGGCGGATCACCGTCTCCAGATTGGTGATCGTGTCGCCCTCGAAGCGGGTGAGGAAGATCGACAGGGGCGTGCCCGGCGGGAGCAGCTGCTCGAGCTGCGCGACCAGCGTCGCGTCGTGCGCGGCGACGCCGGTGTCGACCAGGAGCGCGCCGCCCTCGTCGAGGAGGAGGTAGCAGTTGATGGGCTCGTAGCCCTCCTCGGTGACCGGGATCCAGCTGATCGCACCGGACGCCGCTGCCGCGTCGCCCAGCGCATAGAGGCTTCCGGGGATCAGTTCTACGGGTGTGCTGGTCACTCAACTCTCCTGTTCGATGAGGTGTGCCGCGGAGGGAGCGGCGGCCTGCGGGCCCCGCCCGCCCGCCGTCCGTTGCGCCCCTGCGGCGATGTCCGCGGCGATCTCCTCGCCG
>JBEBWQ010000244.1:0-3797 GCA_040392075.1 Microbacterium sp. | reverse complement strand
CTGCTCCGCGCGCGCTCAGGCGAACGCCCGCTCCAGGAACTCGAGCGAGCGCCGATAGGAGTCCTCGGCCGCGTCACGATCGTAGACGTGCGCGTTCAGGTCGTTGAAGAAGGCGTGCTGCGCCCCGGGGTACACGACGTGATCGAACGTCATCCGCTCGGCCTCCGCGTCCGCGATCAGCCGAGGGAGGTCCTCCATGAGCGGAGGGTCGTCCTGGCCGTAGAACGCGAGCACCGGCGCTCCGATGCGCGCCAGCACCTCACGCTCCGGCGCCCGGCCGTAGTACGGCAGGGCTGCGCGCACCCGGGGATCCGCGGCGGCGAGCTGGAACGCGAGACCGCCGCCGTAGCAGAAGCCGGTCACCGCGATGCGCGATCCGACCCCCGGGCTTCCAGCGAGCACGTCGACGACCGCGGAGAGCGCGCCCACCGCCCAGGCCGCGTTCTCCGGCGCCCTCGCCGCCGAGAAGACCTCGCGCAAGCGCGGCTGCTCCCGCACGCGCTCCTCGTCGTCGGCCTCGTAGCGGAGTCGCTCCAGCTCCGCCCCGACAGCCGGATCGATGCCCGCCTGCGACAGCACGTCGGGCGCGAACGCCACGTAGCCGTCGGCGGCGAACCGGTCGGCGATCTTCCGCGTCTGCTCCTGGAGGCCCCAGATCTCGTGGATGACGATGATGCCGCCGCGCACGGGACCCGCCGGCGTCGCGGTGTAGCACGCGACCGGCTCCGGCGATCCGGCCAGTGGAATGGTGATCATCGTGGTCGTCGTCATCTGCGCTCCTCACCGCGGGGATGCTCTCAGCGTATCGACGAATCACGCGGCGAGCACGGCGGAGGCGGCAGCACCGTCCCTTCCTCCGGAGGATGCGCGCCTGGCTCATCCCCCCGACGGCCGGGAGAGCCCCAGGCGCGGGTAGAGCACCTCGAAGCCCTTCTCGAGCCCGCCCATCAGCGCGTCGACGACGTGGCCGGCTCCCGGCACGATGTACAGGGTCGTCTGCATGCCCGCGTCGGTCGCGGCGGCCGCGAGGCGCTGCGCACCGGGGATGTACGCCGGGTCGTTCTCACCGACCGTGAAGATCGCCGTGGTGTCCGGGTACGGCGCGTGGGCGGCCATGATGTTCGCCGGCTTCTCCGCGTCGTACGCGGCCTGGTCGCCGTGGAAGGTCCCGTCCAGCGTTCCGCTCGGATCGTCCGCGCCGGGGAACTCCTCCGGCGAGACCGAGAGGATGTTGCCGAACACCTCCGGGTGCTTCGCTCCGAACGACGCCGAGCACTGGGCGCCGTTCGAGTAGCCGGCGATCGTCCAGAACCTCGGATCGTGCAGCACGTTCAGGTTGCCTTTGGCCCAGGGGACGACGTCGTCCATCACGTAGGTCTCCACCTGGAACCGATCGGTATCGAGGCAGAGCGGATCCAGCGAGGGGTCGCTCAGCTGGTCGATGACGAGGACGATGGGAGCCAGTCCCCTGTTCCTCGCCTGGTACTCCTCCAGCACCTGCGCGATGTACTGCGGGTCGGGATCGCCCGGCTGTCCCATCATCATGATCACCAGGGGCAGCGCCGGCGCCGCCTCCACCTGCGCCGCGGGCGGCAGGTAGAGCTGCGCGGGCCGCGCGGGGAAGCCCGAGTTCGTGTTCGGGATGCCCCCGGGCACCGTGCCGGTCGTGCCGGTGGCCGGCATGCCCGGCGGCGGGGTCCAGGTCTCGAAGAGCGGCGCATCCGGGTCGGCGGCGTCGGTGGGCGCGGGGGTGGGCACCGGCACCGGCTTCGCGGTGCTGATGTGCAGCAACGCCCCGAGCGTCGGGGTGATGCCGTAGGCGGCGTTGATCCCGAGCGTCGCGGTGGCTCCGAACAGGAGGATCGCGAGGACCGCGACGAGCTTGCGCCACCAGCGCGATCCCCACAGGTTGAACACCGCGAGCAGGATGCCGGCGAACGCCGCCGGCACCCAGATCCAGACCGCGCGATCGACCGGTCCCCCGAAGGCGTTCAGCACGGCGCTGGCGAACCAGACGAGGGCGATGCCGATCGCCGCCCCGAACAGGAGCACGACGAACGCCGTGAAGATCCAGACCGCCGTCCGTTTCTTGACCACGAGATAGACCACCGCGATCGCACTCAGTGCGAAGAAGACCGACAGGAGCACCGGGTCGACGATGTTGATGTCGAGCAGGAGGTCCCCCACCGCCGTCTCCCCTCACCGGAATGCGCCGACCCGCGGGACAGCGAGCCTGACGGGAACGAATATATCGGCCCGTAGTCCGACGCCGCGCCCGCCGCGCCCGACGGGGGTTCTCCGGCGCGCCGCAGAGCCGCATCGGGCGGGTCGCCGGGTGCCCGGACCACCAGGACCTCCTGTCGATCGGCACCGCCCTCGCACCCGCTGAAGGCCCTCTGCGGGAGTGCCGAGACGTCGGTCACGCCCCCGGTGCGAAGTGGGAGAATCGATCATTGTGAGCGAACGACGAGATCTCAGCCCCTATGCGTGGCTGTCCATCGGCACAGCCATCGCCACCATCGCGCTCAAGACCGGCGCGTGGGCGGTGACGGGATCCGTCGGTCTCCTCTCCGACGCGGCCGAGTCCCTCGTCAACCTCGCCGCCGCCATCGTGGCGCTGATCGCGCTCAAGGCGATCGCCCGCCCGGCCGACTCCACATACACCTACGGCCGCTCCAAGGCCGAGTACTTCTCCGCGGCGGTCGAGGGCGGGATGATCTTCATCGCCGCGGGCGGCATCCTCATCGTCTCCGTGGAGCGGTTCATCCACCCGCAGCCCCTCGAGAACATCGGTCTCGGGCTCGCCGTCTCGATCGTCGCGGCGCTCCTGAACGGCGTCGTGGGGTACATCCTGCTGCGCGCCGGCAAGCGTCACCGCTCGATCACCCTCACCGCCGATGCGAAGCACCTCTTCACGGACGTCATCACCTCCGTCGGCGTCGTGGTCGGCGTCGCGCTCGTGGCTCTGACCGGCTGGGAGCTCCTGGACCCGATCCTGGGATTCCTCGTCGGCGTGAACATCGTGATCACGGGAGCCCGCCTCATGGTGGAGTCCGCGCGGGGCCTCATGGACCGGACCCTCCCGGATGAGGAGAACGCGATCATCGTGGCCATCCTCCAGTCGCACGCGTCCGACGAGGTCCAGTTCCACGGCCTGCAGACCCGCGGGGCGGGACGGGAGAAGTACGCCAACCTGGATGTCCTCGTGCCGGGGCACTGGACGGTCGCGGACGGGCATCGGTACATCGAGCGGATCGAGGCCGAGCTCGAGGCGGCGCTGCCAGGACTGGTCGTGGTCACGCACATGGAGCCGATCGACGACCCGGAGTCCTACGAGGACATCCCGGAGGGCCAGATCCCGATCCCCCACGGCCCGGAGTAGGAATCGGCCTTCGCCCTTTGCATCGCCGAGACGGCGCCCGCGCCATGCCGCGGGGGAAGGCTCCTCCGTCGGGTGCGTTTCCGGCAGCGGACCCGTGCAGACCGGTCGGGCCCCTTTCGGCCGGCGCCTGTTCCAGGACGACCACGCCGACGGTATGAGCGGTCTCGCCGACGGCATGGACGGCACGCCCGTCGCACCTCGCCGGCGACTGCCGGGCGGCTCGGCGGTCGTCTCCCCGGCTGTCCGGCGACCGGGCTGTCTCCTCAGCCGCCTTTGCCGGGCCGTGCGCGTCCAGCCCGGGAGAGGCGGATACGCCCGACGGCGGCGGTGACGCCCAGAGCGATCAGAAGAGCGGGCAGCGTGAAGGCGACGAGCGGGAGCGTGCCGTAGAGGAGCGTCTCCTCACTGGGCAGCA
>JBEBWQ010000243.1:0-3820 GCA_040392075.1 Microbacterium sp. | reverse complement strand
CACGCGGATCTCGTCGCGCTCCATGCCGCGCTGGAACACCGCCATGGCGAAGGAGGCCATCTGCGGGTCGGTCACGTAGCCGCGGGTGTACGCGTCGATCATCCAGCGCAGCGCCGGCTCCGGCACCGCCCCGCCGTCCCGCTTGGCGCGGATGACGTCCACCGCGTCGTATGCCTCCACGCTCATCGCGTCCCCTCCGGTTCCTGAGCCTGCCGAAGCGCCTGCGGCCCGAAGGCGTCGGGCAGGACCTCGTCGATCGTCCGGATCCCGGAGACCGTCTCCAGGAGCATGCCTGGCATGGCGTGCTCGTACAGCAGCTGACGGCAGCGGCCGCAGGGCATGATCGTCTCGCCCTGGCCGTTGACGCAGACGAAGGCCACCAGCAGTCCGCCGCCGGACATGTGCAGGTCGCCCACCAGCGCGCACTCGGCGCACAGGCCCACGCCGTAGGAGGCGTTCTCCACGTTGCAGCCGGCGACCACGCGCCCGTCGCCGACCAGGGCCGCAGCCCCCACCCGGTACCGGGAGTACGGGGCGTAGGCGCGGGTCATGGCGTCCGTGGCGACCTGACGCAGCTCGTCCCAGTCGATGTCGGTCACGGCGGTCACCCCTTGATGTACGGTTTGCCGTCCGCCGCGGGCGGGCGGATCTGCCCGGCGAAGCCGGCGACCGCGAGCAGGGTCACCAGGTACGGGAGCATGAGCATGAACTCCCCGGGAATCGGCGTCTTCAGGATCGTCAGCAGGTTCTGCAGGTTGGTGGCGAAGCCGAACAGCAGCGCCGCCAGGGTCGCGCGGATCGGATCCCAGCGGCCGAAGATGACCGCGGCGAGGGCGATGAAGCCGAGCCCCGCCGTCATCTCCTTGCCGAACTGCGGCACCGAGACGAGGGTGAAGTAGGCCCCGCCGATGCCGGCGATGGCCCCGGCCAGGAGCACGTTCCAGAACCGCGTCGCGTTGACCTTGATGCCCACCGTGTCCGCCGCCTTCGGGTGCTCGCCGACCGCGCGCACCCGCAGACCCCACCGGGTGCGGTACAGGCCCCAGGCCACCAGCGCCACGGTGACGAACATCAGGTACACGATGAAGGTCTGGTTGAACAGCACCGGTCCGATGATCGGGATGTCGCCGAGCAGCGGGATCTCGATGCGGGAGAACCGCACCGGGCTGTTCAGGTCGGCCTCGTTCGGCACCAGCAGGGCGCCGTAGAGGAAGCCGGTCAGGCCCATCACGAGCACGTTGAGCACGACGCCGACGATCACCTGCTCCACGAGGTACCTGATGGCGAAGACCGCGAGCACGCTGGCGACGAGCACACCGCCGACCATCGCGCCGACCAGGCCCACGAACGGGTTGCCCGTGATGCTGGAGAGCAGGGCGGCGGAGAACGCGCCCAGCAGCAGCTGCCCCTCGATCGCGACGTTGACCACGCCGGCCCGCTCGCCGATGACCCCGCCGAGGGCGCCGAAGACCAGCGGCACCGAGAGGGAGACCGCCCCGAAGAGCAGGCTGGTCACCGGCACCGTGCCGCCGGCCGCCGCCCAGACGAGGAAGGCGAACACGGCGAGCAGGCTGAATCCGCTCACCAGCCACAGCGACGGCCGCCGGTAGGTCCACGCCTGCAGGAACGCGCCGACGACGAGCACGACGAGCGTCCCCACCAGCACCCAGCTGGTGGGGCCGGTGGGCAGCTGGACATCGGGCAGCCCGAAGGCCGCGGAGTCGTCCCCGAGCCGGAAGGTGCTCGTGCCCGTGCGCGGGGAGACCAGGAACAGCACGGTCAGGAGCACGGTGGCCCCGGCGAGGGTGATCGGCACCTTCAGCCGTCGCTCGCGGACCGTCGCGAGCTGGAGGGTGCCGTCGGCGGCCTGGGTCGGGGCGAGGGAGGTCATGCGGTCACCGCCTTCTTCGCGGCCTTGGCTCGCAGCTTCGCTGCCTTCTCGGCGTCGGTCAGCGGGAGGAAGAACACCGCCCGCAGCAGCGGCGGTGCCGCGATGAACAGCACGACCAGCGACTGCACCACCAGCACGATGTCCACCGGGATGCCCTGGGCCTGCATGGAGAAGGATCCGGCCTTCAGCGCGCCGAACAGGATGCCGGCGGCGAAGGTGCCCCAGGCGCGGCTGCGGCCGAGCAGCGCCACGGTGATGGCGTCGAAGCCGATGCCGGCGTCGATGCTCTCGGTGATCCCCGAGGTCACGCTGCCCTGCACCTGGTTCATGCCCGCCAGGCCCGCCAGGCCCCCGGCGAACAGCATGGCGTAGACGTAGACCCGCTGCACGCTGATGCCGGCGGCCCGGGCCGCGTGCGGGTTCTCGCCCACCGCCCTCATCCGCATGCCGAGGGAGGAGCGCTCGACCAGCCACCAGACGAACACCGTCGCGAGGATCACGAAGACGAAGCCCAGGTCCAGCAGGGGGAAGCGGGGGCCGAGCAGCTCGGGGAACTGCGCGCTCGCAGGCGTGGGGGACGAGATCAGCTGGTTCGACCCGGGCTTCTGCAGCAGACCCGGGGTGCGCAGCATCCACACGAGCAGGTAGAACGCGATGTAGTTGAGCATGATCGTGAGGATCACCTCGTGCGCACCGGTGCGGGCCTTGATGATGCCGGCGATGCCGCCCCAGATCGCCCCGCCGACGATGCCCGCCACCAGCGTGACGGGGATGTGCAGCCACATCGGCAGATCGAGCGAGAAGGCCACGAGGCCCGCGGTGGCGACCGCCATCAGCATCTGGCCGCGCGCGCCGATGTTGAACAGCCCGACGCGGAAGGCGAGGGCGATGCCGAGGCCCGCCGCGATGAGCGGAGCCGCGAAGCCGAGCGAGTTCGTGAGCGGTCGGATCTGGGTGGCGAAGTCGTTCGCGCGCGTGTTGAAGATCGCGCCGCGGAACAGCGCCTCGTAGCCGTTGTACACCGCGTTCCAGACGGCGGCGATCATGTCGCCGGGACGGGCGAAGAAGTACCCGGCCGTCTCCTGGACCCGCTCGTTGGTCACGGCGATGAGCACGCCGCCGACGACCATCGCCAGGAAGAGGGCGAGGATCGTCGCCACCGCGCTGCCGCGCAGGAGATCCTTGAGGAAGGCGTTCGCCCGGGGCGGCGGCGGGATCTCCGGTTCACCGGTCAGCGGTCCGGTCTCCGGGGCCAGCTGCTCCGCAGGAAGCCCCCGCGTGCCCTCGCCCGCTCCGGGCGTCGTCCCGCTCATGCCGCCACCTCCGGCTCCGCCGCTCCCGCCATCATGAGTCCCAGTGTCTCCCTCGGGGTGTCGCCGGGGACGACCCCGACGATCGTGCCGCGGTACATCACGGCGATGCGGTCGGCGAGGGCGGCCACCTCGTCCAGCTCGGTCGAGACGACCACGACCGGCACCCCCGAGTCCCTGGTCTCGATGATCCGCCTATGGATGAACTCGATGGAGCCCACGTCGACGCCGCGCGTGGGCTGGGCCGCGACCAGCAGGCGCAGGTCCCGGCTCATCTCCCGGGCGATCACGACCTTCTGCTGGTTGCCGCCGGACAGCGTGCCGGCGGGGGTGTCCGGGCCCTGCGCCCGGATGTCGTACTCGCGGATGCGATCCCGTGCGAATCGATCGAGCGCGGAGCGCAGGATGGTGCCGGCGCGGGAGAAGGCCCGGTCGCCGGAGCGGTCGAGGATGAGGTTCTCCGCGACGGAGAACCCGGCGACCAGCCCGTCCTCCGTGCGGTCCTCCGGGACGAACCCGACACCGGCGTCGAGGATCGCGCGCACGCTCTTGCCGACGAGCTCGTTGCCGTCGAGCACGATCGATCCCTCGACACGGGCGGCGAGACCGACGATGGCCT
>JBEBWQ010000242.1:0-3850 GCA_040392075.1 Microbacterium sp. | reverse complement strand
CCGAGGGGATCTCGAGCTCGACGATCTACCTCGACCCCCAACGCCCCGGCATCGAGGATCTGGTCGACATGATCACCTCGGGGGTGCGCTCCTCCTTCACCTACGCGGGTGCGGCGACGCTCTCGGAGTTCCACGTGCGCGCGCACGTGGGCCTGCAGTCGGCCGCCGGCTACGAGGAGGGCAAGGCGCTCCCGGTCAGCTGGTGAGCCCCGGCGTCCCCGCCGCGCCGGCCGCGCGCCTCGGCTAGAATCGTATGCACGATGGACGACCCTCCCTCTTGCCATAGATCGCCCCGACCCCCGTTCCTCCTCCGGGAGGGCAGCTGATGGACTACGTGCTGCTGGGTGCGGGGCTCCTCCTCATCATCGGGACCGGCCTGTTCGTCGCCAGCGAGTTCGCGCTCGTCAACCTCGATCGCGCGGAGCTCGAGGCGCGGCAGGCCCGCGGCGAGACACGGCTGGCCCTGACGATCAGCGCGCTGAAGATCACCTCCACCCACCTCTCCGCCGCGCAGCTGGGCATCACGCTGACCACGCTCCTGACCGGTTTCACGATGGAGCCGGCGTTGTCCAACCTGCTGCGCCCGGTCTTCACCGCGTGGGGCATGCCCGAGGGGCTGATCTCCCCGATCGCCGTCGTGGTGGCCATGACCGTCGCGACCGTGCTGTCGATGATCGTCGGGGAACTGGTGCCGAAGAACTTCGCCCTGGCCCTGCCGCGGGCCACCGCGAAGGCCGTGATGCCCTTCCAGGTCGCCTTCACCACGGTGTTCCGGCCCGTGGTGGCCCTGCTCAACGGCAGTGCCAATGCCGTGCTGCGCGGCATGGGGGTCGAGCCCAAGGAGGAGCTCTCCGGGGCGCGCTCCGCGGAGGAGCTCTCCTCGCTCGTGCGCCGGTCGGCGTTGGCCGGCGTCCTGGAGGAGGACACCGCGACCCTGCTCGATCGCACGCTCACCTTCACCCGGCTCACCGCGTCGGACGTGATGACCGCGCGCCCCGCGATGCACGCCGTCGCCGCGGGCGACTCGGCAGCCGACGTCATCGAGCTCGCCCGCCGCACCGGGCACAGCCGTTTCCCCGTGTACGACGACTCTCCGGACGACATCACCGGCGTCGTGCACCTCAAGGCGGCCGTGTCCGTTCCGCGCGAGCGCCGGGCCGAGGTGCCCGCCGCGGCGCTCGCCGCCGAGGCCCAGCGGGTGCCGGAGACCGCGCACCTGGACGGGCTGCTCGGCGTGCTGCGTTCGCGCGAGGGCTACCAGATGGCGATCGTGGTCGACGAGTACGGCGGCACCGCCGGGATGGTGACGCTCGAGGACCTGGTCGAGGAGATCGTCGGCGAGGTCGCCGACGAGCACGACCGGAGCCGGGCCGGGGTGGTCCGGGGGCGGGACTCGATCACCTTCCCCGCGACGCTCCGCCCCGATGAGCTGCGCGACCGCACCGGCGTCGACGTGCCCGAGGGCGACGTCTACGACACGGTCGGCGGCTTCATCATGAGCGTGCTCGAGCGCGTGCCGGCCGCCGGGGACGAGGTCGTCCTGCCCACGGGCACCCTCCGGGTGATGCGCATGGACGGCCGCCGGGTCGATCGCGTGCGGTTCACGCCGGCCGCGGACGCCGACCGGGCCGAGAACGGGGAGGAGCGATGAGCGACTGGGCGGGGATCGTCTGGCTGGTGGTGCTCCTCCTCGGCAACGCCTTCTTCGTGGGCGCGGAGTTCGCGGTCATCTCCGCGCGCCGTTCGCAGATCGAGCCGCGCGCCGAGCGGGGATCCCGCGCGGCGAGGACGGCCCTGTACGCGATGGAGCACGCCACGCTCATGCTCGCGACCTCTCAGCTGGGCATCACCATCTGCTCCCTCCTCATCCTCAACGTCTCCGAGCCCGCGATCCACCACCTGCTGGCCGTGCCGATGCACGCCTTCGGCTGGAGCGACGTGGTCGTCGACGTGGTCTCGTTCACGATCACCCTGACGCTGGTCTCGTTCCTGCACGTGGTGTTCGGCGAGATGGTGCCGAAGAACCTGGCCTTCACGGTCCCCGACCGGGCGGTGCTCCTGCTGGCCACGCCGCTGGTGTGGATCTCCCGGGTGTTCATGCCCGTGATCTGGCTGCTCAACGGCATCGCCAACGGCGTGCTCCGGCTGTTCCGCGTGGAGCCCAAGAGCGAGGCGGCCTCGACGTTCACGCTGGACGAGGTCGCCACGATCGTCGCGACCTCGCGCGAGGAGGGCGTGCTCAACGACGCCGCCGGCACCATCGCCGCGGCGGTGGAGTTCACCGACAAGAAGGCGCGGGACGTCGCGGTGCCGCTCGCCGAACTGGTCACCCTGCCCCGTTCCGCGACCGCGATCGACGTGGAGCGCGCGGTCGCGCGGCACGGCTTCTCCCGTTACGTGGTCGTGGACGAGACGGGCGAGCCGATCGGCTACGTGCACCTGAAGGACATCCTGCGGGCGACCCCTGACATCGACGGCTCGGACGAGTCCCCGGTGCCGGCGAAGCGGATCCACCACCTCATGCCGGTCCAGGAGGACACCGATCTGGAGGATGCGCTGGCGATCATGCGCCGCGGCGGTCGTCATCTGGCGCGCGTGCGGGACGCCGCCGGCCGCACGACGGCCGTGCTGTTCCTCGAGGACATCATCGAGGAGCTCGTCGGCGAGGTGCACGACGCCACCCGTCGACGGAACTGGTGAGGGGCGGGGCGCGACCGCCGCTCACCCCGTCATCGGGGGCGCGCGGTAGCGTGGAGGCATGACGGACGTGCGGGAGTGGACGGCGGCCGACGCGGCGCGCTCCTTCCGCATCCCGACCGCGGAGGACGACAAGTACTCCCGCGGGGTCGTCGCCCTCCGCACCGGCTCCGAGGAGTATCCGGGTGCCGCGGTGCTCGGCGTCGAGGCGGCCTGGCGCACGGGAGCGGGCTACGTCCGCTATCACGGGCCGCGCCGCGCCGCCGATGCCGTGCTGGCCCGCCGGCCCGAGACGGTGACGCTCCCCGCCGGGGCAGGGATCCCGGAGCGCGCCGGGGCCTGGGTGATTGGCTCCGGGACCGATCCGGCCCGCCGCTCGCGGGAGGAGGAGCGGGCGCTGCGCACCCTCCTCGACGGCGAGATGCCCGTCGTCGCCGATGCGGGCGCGCTCGATCTCGTCCCCGGCGCCCGTGCCCCCCTGATCGTCACGCCCCACGCGGGAGAGCTGATGCGTCTCCGCGCCGCCCTGGGCCTGGCCGAGCCGGCCGGCGGATCCCGCGGGGAGGGCATGCGCGGCGGCGCCCGGGTCGCCCTGGTCGCGCAGACCGCCCGCGCCCTCGGACACCCCGTGCTGCTCAAGGGGGCAGAGACCCTCGTCGCGTCCTCCGGCGACACAGGACTGGACAGCACGGCGCCGGACAGCACAGCGCCGGACAGCACGATGATCGCGGTCCGCGATGCGCCTGGCTGGCTGGCCGTCGCGGGAACCGGCGATGTGCTGGCGGGGATCCTCGGCGCGATCCTCGCGATGAACCCGGACGCGCCTCTCACCCACTCCGCCGCGACCGCCGCCTGGGTGCACGCCCGTGCCGCACGTCGGGCCTGCGGTCTCCCCGATGCTCCGCGGGACCGTGATCGGCCGGAGGACCCGGGGCATCCGATCGTCGCCCTCGACGTCGCTCGGGCCGTCCCGGCGGTGGTCGCCGAGCTGCTGCGCCGCTCCTAGGCCGGCCACCCTCCGCCTCCGCCCCGCGCCGAGGACATATGCCGGGGGAGGACCCGCCGCTCATCCGGTCCTCGTCATGGCACATTCCCCCGCCCCCGCATGTCCTCCCGAGAACAGGAGAGTCGCCCGAGAGCAGGAGGATCTCAG
>JBEBWQ010000241.1:0-3854 GCA_040392075.1 Microbacterium sp. | reverse complement strand
CACAGGCACAGGCACAGGCACAGGCACAGGCACAGGCACAGGCACAGGCACAGGCGGCCACGCCCAGCCGCTGAACGCAGCGAAATCGGGCTGCGGCTGGGGGCCGGTTCGCTCTCCCAGGTCTCCGAGAAGAGGCCAGACGGTGTCGGCTTGCAGAGCACCCTTCGTGAAGCGAAGTGGAGCACGGCGCACGAGACTTCTCATCCGCCGTGTGTCGGCTCGGAGTGCGGATCCGTCCCTGAGCGCGGATCGCTCGACCGCCGTCGAGCAGACGGGAAGCGGGTGGGCCCGCCGCGGGTGCGCCGCGGTCATCGAGGGCGAAAAACCGAAGTATCGGAATGGACGGGACCTTCCCTAGACTCTGTCCAAGTCACCGTCGAGGAGGTCGGATGTTCGCTCAGCAAATCCGTGGGGGGATCAAAGGGAAGGTCATCGCGGTCAGCATCGCCGCTGCGCTCGGTGGCTTCCTCTTCGGGTTCGACACCGCCGTCATCAACACCGCCGTCGATGCGCTGGCCGGCCCTGGTCCTGCCGGGTTCGACCTCAGCGTCGGACTGAAGGGCTTCGCCGTCTCTTCGGCATTGATCGGATGCGCCGTCGGCGCGTGGTTCGCCGGCGTCGTCGCCAACAAGTACGGCCGCATCCCGACGATGGTGATCGCCGCGATCCTGTTCTTCGTCTCCTCGGTCGGCTCGGCCTTCGCCTTCGGTCCGGTGGACTTCATCCTCTGGCGCATCATCGGCGGCCTCGGAGTGGGGGCGGCGTCCGTCATCGCCCCCGCCTACATCGCGGAGGTCGCCCCGGCGAAGATTCGCGGACGTCTGGGGTCGCTGCAGCAGCTGGCGATCGTGACCGGTATCTTCACGGCGCTGCTCACCGGAGCGATGTTCGCCAACGCCGCCGGGAGCGCCGCGAACGTGATCTGGGGGATGGAGGCGTGGAGGTGGATCTTCCTCTCCGAGATCATCCCGGCCACCGTCTACGGGATCATGGCCCTGAGGCTTCCCGAATCCCCGCGCTACCTGGTGGGCAAGGGGGACCTCAAGAAGGCCGGAGAGGTCCTCACCACGGTCACCGGCGAGATCAACGTCGAGGCGAAGATCATCGAGATCACCGGCACGATCGAGACGGAGAAGAAGGAGTCGCTGCGGGACCTGCGCGGCTCGGCGCTGGGTCTGAAGCCGATCGTGTGGGTGGGCATCCTGCTGTCGGTGTTCCAGCAGTTCGTCGGGATCAACGTGATCTTCTACTACTCGACGACGCTGTGGCGCTCGGTCGGCTTCGACGAGTCGAATGCGCTGACGATCACGGTGATCACCTCGGTCACCAACATCGTCGTCACCATCATCGCCATCCTGCTGGTCGACAAGGTCGGTCGCCGCATCATGCTGCTGGTCGGTTCCGTGGGCATGGCGGCGTCCCTGGGAATCATGGCGGTGGCGTTCTCGTTCGCCACGCTGGTGAGCAACCCGGACGGCACTCAGACGGCCCAGCTCGAGGCGCCGTGGTCGATCATCGCCCTCATCGCCGCCAACGCCTTCGTGGTGTTCTTCGGAGCCACCTGGGGTCCGCTGGTCTGGGTGCTGCTGGGCGAGATGTTCCCCAACCGCATCCGTGCGAGCGCGCTTGCCGTGGCTGCCGCGGCGCAGTGGGCGGCGAACTTCTTCATCTCGACGACGTTCCCCGCGTTCGCGGACATCGGGCTGACCTTCGCCTATGGCTTCTACGCGTTCTTCGCGGCGCTGTCGTTCGTCTTCGTGTACTTCAAGGTGCCCGAGACCAAGGGCATGGAGCTGGAGGCGATGGGGGACAACCCCCAGGTCGTGCGCCGGCGCAAGAAGGCGGTGCCGGACCGCGGGTAGGGAATCGCGCCGTAGGCTGGTGTAATGAGCGAAGCGATCCCTCGGCGTGCCAGCCTCGAGGTGCTGCGTGCCGAGGCCGCAGACGAGCGCGCGGTGCTCATCCAGGAGCGGTTGCGGGACGGCGAGGACCCCTGGGACTTCATGGAGGACCTGCCGAGCGTCGATGAGCTGGTGGTGTTCCTGCTGCGCGCCGACAACATCGCCGCGAACGGGGGAGTGCGCCCCACCGAGGCCCGTCACTACCGGGTGCTCCGTCAGATCTCGCTGGACTATCCGGAGCTCACGCCGGCCGTGTGGCGTCTGCTGGGCGAGGCGAACACGCACCGGCGCTGGGACGCCCGCGTGGCGGAGGCGGGCTGAGAGAGGGGATCCCGCGCCACTGATCGTGAGTGCACGGGCGGGCGCGGATGGGGCCGTGACGTCGCGCCTCGATCCATCCGACCGGCGGAGAGCGGACGGGGCTCCTCGCCCGGGCGCTGAGGGAAGCCGGTCGATCGAGACCCTTTCGGACCCGTCGGACGTCCGGTGAATCCGTTCGTCGAACCGGTCCGGGGAGGGCATCCGCACCGGATGCCCTCGATTCAGCGCCGTGCGAGCAGGTGTGTGCGCACGGTCAGATCGACCGGCCGAGACCGGTCACCGGGGAGGCCTGTCTCCCCGGGAAGGCCCGTCGCCGGGTACGAACGATCCGGGAACGCCGATGCCCCGGTCGTCCGCGGACGACCGGGGCATCGGGAGAGCGATTCAGCCGAGGAACTCGGAGAGGTCCTGGACGAGCGCGGGCTTGGGCTTCGCGCCGATGATGGACTTGACCACCTCGCCGCCCTGGAACACCTTCATCGCCGGGATCGACGTGATGTGGTGCTTCATGGCCAGCTCCGGGTTCTCGTCCACGTTGAGCTTGAGGATCGTGATCTTCTCCGGGTACTCGGTCTGGATCTCGTCCAGCACCGGCGCCACCATGCGGCACGGACCGCACCATGCCGCCCAGAAGTCGACCAGCACAGGTCCCTCCGCCTGCAGGACGTCCTGCTCCCAGGTGGCCTGGCTCGTAGCCTTGGCAGTCATGTGTTCTCCCATCTGAAGGGTCTTGTCGGGGTCAACGCGGGGGAGGGTCCGGATGTTCCCGGATGTCCCTCAGGCTCCGGTGGCGACCGCGGTGTCGACCGCGTCCGCGAGCTCGGCGAGATAGTGCTCGGCGTCCAGCGCCGCGACGGTGCCGGAGGCGGCCGCGGTGACCGCCTGACGGTAGGTCGGATCGACGACGTCGCCCGCGGCGAAGACGCCCGGCACCGAGGTACGCGAAGAGCGGCCCTGCACCGCGATCGTGCCCTCGGGGGCGAGGTCGACCAGCCCGTGGACGAGATGCGTGCGCGGATCGTTGCCGATCGCGACGAAGAGGCCGTCCAGCGCCAGCTCGCTCGTGGCGCCGTCCACCGTGGAGCGCAGGCGCACGCCGGTGACGCCCTCGTCGCCGAGGATCTCCTCGACTTCGGCGTTCCAGACGAACTCGATCTTCTCGTTCTGGAAGGCGCGCTGCTGCATGATCTTCGAGGCGCGGAGAGTGTCCTTGCGGTGGATCACGTAGACCTTGGAGGCGAAGCGCGTGAGGAAGGTCGCCTCCTCCATCGCCGAGTCGCCGCCGCCGACCACGGCGATCGTGCGCTCGCGGAAGAAGAAGCCGTCGCAGGTGGCGCACCAGGAGACGCCGTGACCGGACAGGCGCTCCTCGCCGGGGACGCCGAGCTTGCGGTAGGCGGAGCCGGTGGCGAAGATCACGGTCGCCGCCTCGTGCACGGCACCGCTTCCCAGCGTGATCCGCTTGACGGGGCCGTCGAGCTCGAGGGCGGTGACGTCGTCGTAGACGACCTCCGTGCCGAACCGCTCCGCCTGCTCCTGCATCCTTGTCATGAGATCCGGGCCCTGGATGCCCTCGGGGAAGCCGGGGAAGTTCTCCACGTCGGTGGTGTTCATCAGCTCGCCGCCGACCTC
>JBEBWQ010000240.1:0-3868 GCA_040392075.1 Microbacterium sp. | reverse complement strand
TCAGCTCCTCCTCCGCCGTCGGCCTGCCGGCGGCGGAGGAGTCCCAGGTGGTGCGCACCGCCTCCCAGAGCATCGGATAGCGCATGCGCTCGACCTGCGCGACGAGCCAGCTCGGGCGCGGCCAGCGCGGTCGCACCTCCAGCGCCCTCCGCGTCGCGTCGTCCAGCTCGGCGAGATTCACCGGGTCGTCGCGATCGTCCGGGTTGCGCCACAGCGTGTAGCCGAGGCTGGCGGCCATCCGGACGGTGACGCCGTCCTGGGCTCCGCCCTCGAAGCCGAAGCAGCCCCAGTCCTCGAGATGGGGCTGGGGGACCAGGCCGAGGACCGGCACGGGCGTCGCCCGCAGCCGGTGGATGGTGTCCCGACGGGGATCGGGTGCGTCCTCGGGGAGCACGTTCCCCCTCGTCATCATCCCGTCCTCCCTGCTCCGAGGAGCATCGGTCCCGGTCCCGGTCCCGGTCCCGGTCCCGTCGGCGTCCGGTGCGGGAAGCGCAAGCGCCTGCTCGCGCAGGACGGTCGTCTGCCAGGTGGTGTCGGAGACGACGAGATGGCGGGTGGTGACGCGCTCGGCATGGTGGCCGGCGTAGGGCAGGACGATGACCTCCTCCAGTCCCGTCCGCCAGGCGGCAGTCACCGCGTGCACGCTGCGGCGCACGGGCTGCTCCTCCAGCGGGCCGCGCGGAAGGCGGGTGAAGCTCCACTTCCAGGTGCTGTAGGCCTCGTGATCGATTCCGTGATCGCCGTAGCGGAAGGACCACATCGGCGGCACCACCGGATTCAGGCCCGATCCGTCTCCGACCAGCTCGCGCAGTCGTTCCGAGGTCAGTTCCCGGGGCTCTTCGGCATGACGGCGCTCGATCCGGTACCAGTCCCAGGCGAGCGCCCACTGGGCGTCCCATCGGCGTGCCCACTCCTCGGGTGACGCCGACGACGGCGCGGCCGAGGCGCCCGCCTCCGGCTGCGGGTCGAGCGGCGGCGGCTCCGTCGCCGTGCGCAGCCCCCAGGCGGCGCGGATGTAGAGCAGCTGGGTGATGTGGTGCGGCGTGTCGATCGACAGCACCATCTCCGGCGGCCAGGCCGCCGACCGGCGGGCAGCCGAGTACGGGCCGCCGCTCATGTCCTGGCGATCGCGGGCGGTGCGCTTGGCCTTGCGGTCCTTCGTCATGACGTCTCCTCACGGCGTCGCCCGCGCCGATCGCCGGAGACAGAGGTCCGTGACGAGCTCGCGTGATTCCGGGAACCTTGTCCTCGATCACCGTCGGACGCGCAGGATCCGGACGATTCGGAGAGAGGCCGACGCGGCGGCCTGATCCGATTGTAGGCCGGGTGGGGCGGACCGGCGCGATCGTTGCGAGCGCGATATCCAGACTTGAGCAGGGCACGTCGTGGATCGTGGTGACCGGGTTCGCCAGCTCGTGATCGAGGCGCTATGCCCGGGGACGATAGTCCCCGGGCAGGACCGGCTGCGATGAGCGCAGTGGCGACGGCCCGGATTCGTTGTTACAGTGCCGAGGGCGCCGGAGACGGCTCCGTCCGTCCGGAGCGTCCTCCGGTCGACCATCTTCGACCTTGCGAGGTGAGCGATGCCCGCTGATAGTCACCCGTCCCGCCCGGGCTCTGCGTCCGCCGCCCTCGCCGCCCTGCGCTAGTCGAGGATCGCACCCGCCCGGTCTCCCGCGGATCCGCGCGCCGTTCCGGCCGCACCGCAGTCTCGCGCGCATAGGCGGCCATGCGCGCCGATGGTGAAGGAATGAGACCATGACCACTCCCCAGACCTCCACGGGGCTCATCGCCACGATCGACCAGCAGCTCGCCGGCCGCGATCTCATCGCGCTCACCGGCACGGTGACGACGCTGTCGCCCGAGGAGCTGGTGCCGATCTTCGAGCGCCTTCCGCTGCGGCAGCGCGCGGTGATCTACCGGCTGCTGCCCAAGGACCGGGCCCTGGAGGTGTTCGAGGCGCTCGACCCGGCGCTGCAGAGCGATCTGCTGCACAGCCTGCAGGACGCGGAGGTGGCACGGCTGTTCGCCGAGCTGGACCCCGACGACCGGCTCTGGCTGCTGGACGAGGTACCCGCCGCGCTCGCCACGCGCCTGCTGCGCGGGCTGCCGGAGGAGGAACGGGCCCTCACCGCGGCGCTGCTCGGCTACCCGCAGGGCAGCATCGGCCGCCGGATGACGCCGGAGTACGTCACCACGCATCCCGGCCTCACCGTGGCGCAGACGATGACGCGGGTGCGCGCCCGGCTGCAGGACGCCGAGACGGTGTACACCCTGCCGGTGCTCGACGACGAACGGCATGTGGTCGGCGTGGTGGGTCTGCGGGATCTGCTCGGCGCGGACGACGGGGCACCGGTCGCCGAGATCATGCGCCCTGCCCACACCGCGAGGGCGGTCGAGGACGCCGAGACCGCGGCGCGGCGGTGCACCGACCTGTCGCTGCTGGCGCTGCCGATCGTGGACAGCGAGAACCGGCTGGTCGGCATGGTCACCATCGACGACGCGGTGCGCATCCTCGAGCAGGAGGAGAGCGAGGACGTCGCGCGCCAGGGCGGCGCCGAGCCGCTGCGCCGGCCCTATCTCTCCACTCCGGTGCGCTCGATCGTGCGCTCCCGCGTGGTGTGGCTGCTCGTGCTCGCGGTCGGCGCGACCCTCACCGTGCAGGTGCTGTCGGTGTTCGAGGCGACCATCGAGCAGGTCACCGTGCTGGCGCTGTTCGTGCCCCTGCTGATCGGCACCGGCGGCAACACCGGCAACCAGGCGGCGACCACGGTCACGCGCGCGCTCGCCCTCGGCGACGTGCGACCCGGCGACATCCTGCGGGTGCTCACCCGGGAACTGCGCACCGGGGCGATGCTCGGCCTGCTCCTGGGCGGCCTCGGCTTCGCGGTCGCCGCGCTGGTCTACTCCGTGCCGATCGGAATGGTGATCGGGTTCACCCTGCTGGCCGTCTGCACCGTCGCCGCAGCCGTGGGCGGATGCATGCCGCTGCTGGCCCGGGCGGTGCGGGTGGACCCGGCGGTGTTCTCCAACCCCTTCATCTCCACCTTCGTGGATGCGACGGGGCTCCTGATCTACTTCTTCATCGCGCGGCTGATCCTCGGGCTGTGAGCATGGAGCCGGCCCCTTTGTCCTCCCGGCGCCGTCACGCCGGCCCGGACCGGGACGGGCTCAGAGAGCCCCGCCGGCCGCTGCCGGCGCGTCGGCGGTGTCGTTCGGCGCGGACACGTCGCGCGCGATGAAGTTCTCGATGTCGAAGAGGTTCTCGGTGCGATTGACGATGGTCAGCAGCGTGGTCATCGCGGCGACCTCCTCCACCTGCTCCTTGAGGAACCACAGCATCGCCTGCTCGCCGAGGCCGTCGTTGTCGGCGCGCGCGGCGGCGAAGAGCGCCTGGATCTGCTCGGAGACCCGCTTCTCCTGGTCGAGGGCGAGCTCGATCGGCTCGCGGTGGTTCGCGAAATCGTTGCGGACCACGGACTCCGGGATCCCGGGGATGGTGACCTTCCAGCCGCGGTCCAGCCGGTACTGCACGAGCATCATCGCGTGGTTGCGCTCCTCGACCGCCTGACGGTAGAAGTGGGCCGCCATCTGCGGCATCTCGTGGTCGTCGTACCAGACCGCGATGGCGAGGTACTGCTGGCTGGCCGCGAACTCGTGGCCGATCTGCTCGGAGAGGAGCTGGTCGAAGGTGCTCATGATCGGGGTTTCCTTTCGTCGCGCTGTTCGGGGTCCGGGGCATCTTCTCCGGCCGTCCCGCCCGGCGGTGCCGGACCGTGCGCGCCGAACCGTGCGCGACGGAGCGGATGCGACCGGTGCGATGCCTCAGTCTCCCACCGCGCAGGGCGCGACATGCCGAACGGCGCGG
>JBEBWQ010000239.1:0-3870 GCA_040392075.1 Microbacterium sp. | reverse complement strand
GGATGCCGTTGTCGACGACGGTCCACAGCAGAGAGATCAGCGTCAGCAGCGCGATCAGGCATGCCGTCGCGACCTGGGCGGTCATCAGCCGGTCGACCGCCTTGCGACGGCTCTCTGCGATCGAGGCCACCACGGTGATCAGCACCATGTAGATCAGGGCGCCGACGGCCACGGCCCCGGCGATGTTGAAGTCGGCGAGGTCGCCGCCTGCGGAGACCACCGCGAAGACGGCGAACGAACTGGCGAAGGAGGCTGCCAGCAGAGCCCATGGAGCCCAGGAGGCGAGGCGTCCGGAGGTGAGCGCGGCGCTGCGGGGAGCGAGGGAGATCGAGGTCATGTCAGTTCGCTCCAGAGAACTCGGCCCGACGGGAGACGATCCAGCGCGCCACGGCGTTGACCGCGAAGGTCACGATGAACAGGATCAGTCCGGTGGCGATGAGCGTGTTCACGCCGGTGTCGTGCGCCTCAGGGAAAGCCAGGGCGATGTTGGCCGGAATGGGTGTCGGGTTGGTGGCGGTGAGCACCAGGAAGCTGTAGACGGCGGCGGGGGAGAGCACCATGGTCACGGCCATGGTCTCGCCCAGTGCGCGGCCCAGCGCCAGCATGACGGCCGAGATCATCCCGCCGCGCGCGAAGGGCAGCACGGCCATGCGCACCATCTCCCAGCGTGTGGCGCCGAGGGCGAGTGCGGCCTCCTCATGCAGCTTCGGGGTCTGCAGGAAGATCTCGCGGCAGATGGCGGTCATGATCGGGATGACCATCACCGCGAGCACCAGTGACGCGGTCATGATGGTCTTGCCTGTCGAGGAGACCTGCCCGCCGAAGAAGGGGATCCAGCCGGCGTTGGCGTTCAGCCAGGCGTAGATGGGCTGCAGCAGCGGCGCCAGCACGAGGCCGCCCCACAGTCCGAAGACGACCGACGGGACGGCGGCGAGCAGATCGATGATGTAACCCAGCACTCCGGCGAGCCGGCGCGGGGCGTAGTGCGAGATGAAGAGCGCGATGCCGATGGAGATCGGGGTGGCGATGAGCAGGGCGATCAGCGACGCCCACACGGTGCCGAACGCGAGTGGTCCGACGTACTCCCAGAAGGAGCGGCCCTTGAGGATGTGGTTCTGGGTGGTGTCCGGAGAGAACGCCGGCAGGCTCTGCACGACGAGGAATGTGGCGACCGCCGCGAGCACGACGAGGATCACGATGCCCGCGCCCAGCGCGGTGCCTGAGAAGATCCGATCGCCGAGCCGCTGCTTGGCCTTGATCGGGGCAGGATGGGATGCCGGCGGCGCGGGGACTTCGGGCGGCGCGGAGGTGGTCATCGTGCTCATGATCTCCGTTTTCGGTGGATTCGGGTGGAGGGGGCAGACCCTCCGATGCCCTCACGTCGGATCGGACGCGAGGGCATCGGAGTCAGATGGCGGTGATGTCAACCGACCTTGATCGTGTCGATGGCGGTGAGGACCTTCTCGCGGAGCCCGGCCGAGATCGGTGCGCTGCCCGCATTGTCGGCGGCTGCATTCTGGCCGTCCTCTCCGGCCATGTACTCGAAGTACGACTTCACCAGCGTCGCGGTGTTCGCGTCCGCGTACTCCTCGCACGCGATCAGGTAGCTGACCAGGGCGATCGGGTACGAACCGGCCTTGGCCGCCGCCGGGTCGACGTCGAAGACCAGGTCGCCTGCGCTGCGGCCCTCCTCCAGCGGGGAGTTCTCCACGAGGGCGGCAGCCGCCTCGGCGGAGTACGGGACGTACTCGCCGTCGACGCCGACGTGCACCTGGCCGAGGCCGCTGACCTGCGAGGCGTCCGCGAAGCCGATCGCGCCGTTGCCGGCCTTGATCGCCTGGACGACGCCGGAGGTGCCCTGAGCGGCCTCGCCGCTCTTGATCGGCCACACGTCGGCCGGCTCGTACGTCCAGACGTCACCCGCGGTGGCGCTGAGGTATTTGGTGAAGGTCTCCTGCGTGCCGGAGGGGTCCGAGCGGTGCACGGGCGAGATCGCCAGGTCGGGCAGCTCGACACCGTCGTTCTGCTCGGCGATGGCCTGGTCGTTCCACTTCGTGATGGTGCCAGCGAAGATGCCCGCGATCGACCTCGCATCGAGGTTCAGCGTGTCCACGCCCTCGAGGTTGAAGGCGATGGCGACGGGCGAGATGTAGAGCGGCACTTCGACGATGGAATCGGTGGTGCAGGTCTTGAAGCCGTCGGCGAACTCGTCGGTCTTGAACGCGCGGTCCGAGCCGATGAAGTCGCTGGCACCGGCGATGAAGTTCTCGCGGCCCGTGCCGGAACCAGTCGGCTCGTAGTTGATGGTCACGCCGGTGTTGGCGGTCTGGAAGGCGGCGACCCACGCCTCCTGTGCGGAGCCCTGCGACGACGCGCCGGTCGCCTTCAGCGTGCCCTCGAGCGCGGAGGTGGTCGGGGCATCCGAGCCTGCGGGGGTGCTGGGCTCGTTCGCGGCGCAGCCGGCGAGTGCGAGTGCAGCGACGGCGCCGATGGCGCTGATACGAGCGATGCGGGAGATCTTCACTGTGGTCCGTTCGATCGAGGAAAGGGTACTGGCCCGGTGCAGGGCACACAGTGACAGTAGGAGCCTCGGTTAACGAGATTGACCCTCTCGGGTGAACGGAAGGTGAACAGGGTGCGACCGGTGTCCCTCGGGTGCGGGCTCAGATCTTCGGTGCGTGGGTCTCGATCGAGATGATCCCGGAGCCGGGATTGGTGGCCGAGAGGTGAACGACCGAGAATCCCGCGGTCTCCAGCGCAGTCGCGCTGCCCACATACGAACCGTGCACGGTGCCGGTGGCCAGCGCCATCTCCGTCAGGATCGCCGGGAGCACAGGCCTGTGGCTGCACAGCACGGCGGCCTTGCGCGATCGGATGCGATGCCCCATGACGGCTCGGATGTCGGCGGTGCCGTCATCCCAGGCATCCTGGCTGATCTTCTTCGTGACCCGCGCCGCGTGACTGATCTTCTTCTGCAGCGGCGCGATCGTCTGCAGACACCGTTCGGCATCGCTGGAGATGATGCGACGTACGCCGAATGCCCTCAGCGGAGCCACGATCGCCTTCGCCTGGCGATGCCCCTTCTCGGTGAGGGGGCGGGTGGCATCCGCTCCCTCCCAATCCGCGCGCGAGACCGCCTTGGCATGGCGCAGCAGGATGAGCGGGAAGGTGTGCAGCACGCCGTCGTCGACGAGGCCGGCGAAGCTGTCGAGGATCTCCACGTCGACCGGATAGCTCAGGCGGGCTCGCGCCTTCTTCAGGCTCAGCCATTCGATCGCGGCGATCTCGCCGTTCGGGACGAATGTCGACGCGCGGATGGCGTCGTCCGTGGCCTCCGCGGCCCAGTAGTGCACGACCTTCTGCCGCTTGGGGCGCATCCAGTATTTGCTCACGCCCACCGGCACGCCGAGGGCGACCTTGATCCCGGTCTCCTCGTGCACCTCGCGCACGGCCGTCTGCGCCAGCATCTCGCCCGGGTCGACCTTGCCCTTGGGCAGCGTCACGTCGCGGTACTTGGTGCGGTGGATGAGCAGGATGCGCAGCTTGCCCTCGACCAGGCGCCACACCACCGCGCCGGCCGCGAAGACCGCGGTGTCGGTCACCGGACCGTGCGCTTGCGACGGCGGCGGCCCTGCACGGCGGACATCGTCCGATCCTGCAGATCCACGAGCGGCTCGTTCTCGGTTCCGACCGCCCGCTTCCAGATGCCGCCGGTGTCCAGATGCCAGGAGCTCGTCCCCGGGTCCATCGCCAGGTCGAACAGGTCGTGCAGCTCCTGGATGTGCTCGGGTGTCGACAGCCGCACCAGCGCCTCGACGCGGCGGTCGAGGTTGCGGTGCATCATGTCGGCGCTGCCGATGTACACCTGCG
>JBEBWQ010000238.1:0-3874 GCA_040392075.1 Microbacterium sp. | reverse complement strand
CTCGCCCGGCTTCGCGACATCGCGGCTGGGGGTGCTCGTCGGGCTCGAGGCCATGCGAATGCTGGAGGAGGGTGTGGCGACGGCCGAGACGATCGATCAGGCCATGATGCTCGGGTACGGGTACCCCGTCGGGCCGCTGCGTCTCACAGACCTCGTCGGGCTGGACGTCCGGCTCGCGATCGCTCAGGATCTGAGTCGGCGGCTCGGTCCGCGCTTCTCGCCGCCGAGGATCCTGGTGGCGAAGGTGGCGGCGGGAGAGGTAGGGCGAAAAAGCGGACGCGGATTCTTCCAGTGGGATGATGAGCGCTCGCTCGCCGCCTCACCGGCAGCGATGTGAGGGACGACAATTGTGGCAAGCGGCGATGGAGGCGCGATGACAACGGCGATCACCGAGGTCCGGCTGTTCGACGGCGAATCGGTCCATGAATCGATGACCGTGCTCTTCCGGGATGACAGGATCATCGCGGTCGGTCGGGAGGTGGACATCCCCGCCGACGCGGAGATCGTCGACGGGCGGGGGCGGACCCTTCTTCCGGGACTGATCGATGCGCACGCGCACTCTAAGCCGGGCGCTCTTCGTGCGGCCCTCGCCTTCGGCGTGACCACGGAGATGGACCTGGGGTCGAGCCCGGAGTGGATGGACGAGCAGAGACGGCTCGCCGCGTCGCGGAACGACCTCGCCGATGTCCGCTCCTCGTCCTTCGGGATGACCGTACGGGGCAGCCACCCCTCCCGGCTCATCGGCGGGTTCTTCCCCAACGGGTTCCCCGTCGTGGACACCGTGGACGACGTCGCACCCTTCGTCCGGGATCGGCTCGCCGAGGGCGCTGACATCATCAAGGTCCTCTTCGAGGACAACCGCTCGCTCAACCGCGAGCTGGTCCCCGAGCTCCCGGTCGAGTTCGGGCGGGCGGCCGTCGAAGAGGCGCACCGCCACGGCAAGCTCGCCGTCGCCCATGTCACGAATCTCGCGTGCGCGATGCATGCGGTCGAGGCGGGTGTGGACGGCATCGTGCACATGTTCATCGACGAGCTGCCGACCCCCGAGTTCATCGAGGCGATGCGCGAGAGGAACGGCTTCGTCATCCCCACGCTCGTGACGGTCGGCCCCCTGGCCGGCGACCGCTCGGCCGAATGGGTCGTCGAGGACGGACGGATCGACGGGCTCGTGACAGAGGAATGGCGCGACAATCTCTGCAGCCACTGGGGGCCTCACGATCACGGACACTTCGAGATCGGCGCAGAGGGCACTCGGATGCTCTGGGAAGCGGGCGTGACGGTGCTCATCGGCACCGACGCCGCCTCTCCCGCGGCGAAGGGCACAGCGCACGGCGTCAGCGTGCACGACGAGATGGCGATCCACGTCGATGCGGGCATCCCCGTGCTCGAGGTCCTGCGTGCGGTGACGTCCCGGCCCGCGGACGTCTACGGCCTGAGTGATCGGGGTCGCATCCAGCCCGGCAAGCAGGCGGACCTCCTTCTGGTGGAGGGCGACCCCACCTCCGTGATCACCGACTCGCTGTCGATCGAGGGCATCTGGCGGCGAGGAGAGCGGTTCGACCGAGATGCGTATCGTGACGAGATCAGGGGCGCGTGAATGTGCGACGAGCGAAGCAGAGGAGCTGAGCACAAGGTGACTGCAGAGCAGTGGGACGATCGTCTGGTGACGTTCTCGGAGGAGGAAGCCCGTCGTTTCGAAGAGGCGGGCGTATGGGGGCGCCGAACCCTCGCGCAGGAGTTCTCGACGTCGGCGGCCCTCCACCCGGAGAATCCCGCGGTGATCGCCCGGGACGGCTCTCTCGCCTATCGGGAACTCGACGAGCGCAGCGATCGTCTCGCGCACGCCCTCCTGTCTCGCGGCCTGAAGCCGCGAGAGCGGGTCCTGCTGCAGCTGAGCAATCGTCTGGACACCGTCACCGTCTGGTACGGGCTGCTCAAGGCCGGCCTCATCCCGGTCGCCACCCTGGCTGCTCACCGCTCCCATGAGATCACGGAGATCGCACGGCGCTCCGGCGCTGTCGCCCACATCGTGGAGGCCGGGCTGAGCAGCTTCGACCTCGTCGGATTCGCCCAGGAGCATGCGAGCCGCAACGCGGGCATCCGGACGGTCCTCGCCCTCGGGGAGGTGGACGCGGGTGGCGTCGAGACGATCGCGGCGCTCTGCGAGGAGTCCGATCCCGTCACCGCGCGGGGAGCTGTCGCCGCCGTCCAAGCGCAGCTCAGCCCGAGAGAGCCCGCTGTCTTCCAGCTGTCGGGAGGGACTACGGGCGTTCCCAAGGTGATCCCCCGATCCCACGCGGACTACTGGTGCAATGCGCGCGCCTACGCCGAGGCGTTCGAGTTCGATGCGCGGACGAGGGTCGCTCACGCCGGCCCCGTGGTGCACAACGCCGGCATCGTGTGCGCCGTCCACGCTCCGCACAGTGTCGGCGCGGCGACCGTGCTGCCGGGGCCCGACCTGCGGGAGGCGGTGCCGTTCATGGTCGCCAACGGCCTGACGCATGTGCTCCTCGGCAGGGTGAACATGAGACTGCCGCTGGAAGAGGTCTTCGCGCCGCTGGTCGACTCCCTCACCGGGGTGATCTTCTCCGGAGGACCGGTGCCGGAGGAGTCCTTCGACCTCCTAGACCGGCGCGGGGTGCGCTCCGGCCAGCTGTTCGGTATGGGGGAGGGGCTGTTCAGCGTCTCCCGCTTCTCGGACCCGGTCGAGGTGCGCAAGCGTACCCTCGGATGGGGGATCTCTCCTCTGGACGACATGGTGATCATGGAGCCCGGCACCGAGCGCATCGTCCCCGACGGCAGCACCGGTGAACTGGTGTGCACGGGCCCCTACACCCTTCGTGGCTACTTCGACGCCGCGGACAAGAACGCCGAGGGCTTCACCGCGGACGGGTGGTATCGCACGGGTGATCTCGCCGTCATCGAGAACATCGAAGGGCGGCGCTGCCTGCGCATCGTCGGCCGGATCAAGGACATGATCAACCGCGGCGGGGAGAAGATCAACGCCTCCGAGGTGGAGGCGCTTCTGATCCGGCATCCGCGCATCGATGAGGCCGCCGTCGTGGCGATGCCCGACGAGCGACTGGGCGAGCGGGCATGCGCCTTCATCGCCGGCGGAGCAGAGCCCGTCGCACTCGAGGAGTTGCGGCGGCACCTCGACGCTCTCGGCGTCGCGAAGTACAAGTGGCCGGAGCGGGTCGAGTGGATCGAGGTGATTCCCCGCACTCCGGTCGGAAAGCCCGACAAGAAGAAGCTGCAGGCGGAGCTGATCGAGTCGCTGGCGAACGAGATGCAGACGAGCACGGCCGGTGCGCCGGTCGCGAGATAGAGTCGGATGACCCTCGGCATGAGGAGTCCTGTTCTCTCGCGACGGGGTCTCCTTGGCGGCTTCTGAGCCGGGCGCGCCTTCCGCATTGCACGGGTTCCCCGGTCCGCAGCCCGGAGTGGGAGGATCTCGTCCTGTTGAACGGGGCGCGTCACTTGGGTCGTGCCATTTCCTGGCCGAAGGCGAACTCCGAAGGCTGATCTCTCCGCTCTTGTGATGCGGCTTCCCCATTCCGGCACGGTCCCGCACTGCTGTATAGTCCACATGGACTAGTAAGAATGGACCATACGATGAGCCCGCAGGCCGCCAGGCTCACCCCGCTGGGAGTGATGGTGCTCGCGCTCCTGCGCGAGGGCGACATGCATCCGTACGAGATGCTGCGCCTGATGCAGCAGCGCCACCGCGACCGGTTGCTCACCCTCACCAAGGGCACGCTGTACCACACCGTCGCCCGCCTGGAGCGGCAGGGCCTCGTCGCCGCGACGGGCGTCGACCGCGAGGGCAACCGCCCCGAGCGCACCAGCTACACGCTGCTCGAGAGCGGCAGCG
>JBEBWQ010000237.1:0-3890 GCA_040392075.1 Microbacterium sp. | reverse complement strand
CGGCAAGGTGGTACGCTCTGCCGTGGCCGAGGTGCCCGCCAAGGGCCGCGACACGATGGGCGTGGTCTTCGCCCGCACCGACGAGGACGACCGGATCCTCGCGATCGCCCGCAACAGCGAGCGGGGCCTCGGTGAGGAGGCGGCGACAGCCGCGGAGGAGAGCACGAACGAATGAGCACGGTAGCCGACAAGCTGGCCAAGAAGTCCGCCCACAAAACGGCGGCCAAGCAGGTGCGCCTGCGTCTGGTGTACATCGACTTCTGGTCGGCGGTGAAGCTGTCGTTCCTGGCCGCGGTCGCCCTGGCGATCGTGACGATGGTCTCCTTCTTCCTCGTCTACCTGGTGCTGCAGGCGACGAACGTGCTCGCCGAGGCCGACAGCTTCGTGATGAGCTTCACCGACGGCAGCATCTCGCTGCAGTCGGTGCTGGGCCTGCCGCAGGTGATGGCCTTCGCGGCGGTCGTCTCCATCCTCGACCTCATCGTCGTGACGGTGCTCGGCGCCGTCGTCGCGGGCATCTACAACATGGCGGTGAAGATCACCGGCGGTCTGCTCGTCGGCTTCACCTCGAACTGACGCACGTCGACGAACCGCCCGGTGGCCTTGCGCTGCCGGGCGGTTCTGCGTGCGCGACCCGCTGCAGAGCCCGGTCGTCGCTCTTTCCGGAAAACCCGAAAACCCCCTCCGGAAGACCCGGTGTGCCCCGGATCGGAGGCGCCGTAGCGTGGAGGCATGACCACGAACCCTCCCGCGCCTCCGGCCTCCGCCGTCGGGGATCCGGCCCCGCAGTACGCACCGCCCGCTGAGCCGCCGGTCACGGGGCGCTCGACGGACGCGCCCGCCGGTACGGCGAAGCCGCCGCTGAGACTGTTCCTCGTCCTCCTCGAGCTCGGGGCGCTCGGCGTCGTCGGCACCGGTGTCCTCGGCGCGCTCGTCGGCTGGCTCGGCGCGGGGATCGGCCTCGTCTTCGCGGCCGGGATCGGCCTCGTGCTGCTCGTCGGCCTGGTCTACGCGTTCTTCGGGCTCGGATGGTTCGAGGTCGCGCGACTGAACGGACTGTACGGATTCGAGCTGCCTCCGCTGCGGCTGCGGCAGCGAGAGCGCCCCGGGTTCGGCGGATGGCTGCGGGCGCTCGGACGCCAGGCGATCGACGGCCGGATGTGGCGGGTGCTCGCGCACTTCCTCCTGGCCTGCGTCCTGGGCACACTGGTCCTGCGGATGGTGCAGTGGCTGTCCTGGTCGGCCATGACCGCCCTCGCCCCGCTGTTCACCGCGTCGTCGGTCGAGACCGGATGGGGCGCGTCCTACCCGGCCGTATGGGCTCCGCTCGTCGGCGGCCTCGGGGCGGTCGCCGCCCTCGCCGCGCTGTGGGGCATCGCGCTGCTGCACCGGGTGCTCGCCCGGGCGATCGTCGCCCGCCCTGATCGAGAGGCCGAGCTGGTGGAGCAGGTGCGCACCACGACCGCGCAGCGCACGGGCGCCGTGCGCGCCGCCGACGTCGAGCGCACGCGCATCGAGCGCGACCTGCACGACGGCATCCAGCCGCGCCTGGTCTCGGTGGGCATGACCCTGGGGATGGCACAGCAGAAGATCGATACCGACCCGGAGGCCGCCAAGGAGCTCATCGGGGAGGCGCATGTCTCCACGAAGGCCGCGATCACGGAGCTGCGTCAGCTCGCCCGGGGCATCCACGCCTCGGTGCTCGACGATCGCGGGCTGGATGCGGCGCTCTCCGCGCTCGCCGGGCGCTCGCACATCCCGGTGATCCTCGACGTGCGGATGGACGGCCGGCCCCCGGTGGTCCCGGGATCCGCCGCCGGGTCCGCCTGGCGCGACGCCGAGGCCGCCGTCTACTTCGCCATCGCCGAATCCCTCACCAACGCCGCCAAGCACTCCCGGGCGAGCGAGTGCCGGGTGATCGTGCGGGTGCGCGACGGTCGGACCCTGTGGGCCCGGGTGGAGGACAACGGCATCGGCGGCGCCCGCGTGCTGGCGGGCGGTGGCCTGGACGGCATCATGAACCGCATCCTCGCCGCGGGCGGGACCGCCCGGCTGGACAGCCCGGTCGGCGGCCCCACCAGCCTGGAGGTGAGCGTGCCATGCGCATCCTGACCGGTCTGTTCTCCGATGGGCACTGTCACCGTCAGAAGGAAGGGGTTCTGTGATGCGGATTCTGATCTGCGAGGACTCGGTCCTCCTCCGCGAGGGCCTCGTGCGGCTCCTCGAGGACGCCGGGCACGAGGTGGTCGCGGCCCTTCCGGACGCGACGGACCTCGACGCCACGGTCGACGAGGTCGCCCCCGACCTCTGCATCCTCGACGTCCGCCTCCCGCCGACCTTCGTCGACGAGGGCATCCGCGCGGCACTCGGTCTCCGCGAACGGCTCCCGCACCTGCCGCTCCTCGTGCTGTCGCAGTACGTGGAGGAGCGGTACGCCAGCGATCTCATCGCCGCGCGGCATGCCACCGGCGCCGGCCCCCTCGGCTACCTCCTGAAGGACCGCGTGGCCGATGTGACCGAGTTCATCGACTCGGTCGGGCGGATCGCCCAGGGCGCCACGGTGCTCGACCCCGAGGTGGTCGCGCAGCTGCTCACCCGCCGCAACCAGGACGACCGGATGCGCGCGCTCACCGAGCGGGAGCGCACGGTGCTCGCCCTCCTCGCCGAGGGCAAGTCGAACCAGGCGATCGCGGGCCTCCTCTTCCTCTCCGAGGCGAGCATCGAGAAGCACATCACCGCCATCTTCCAGAAGCTCGGGCTGGAGGCCGACGAGTCCGGCAATCGCCGGGTGCTCGCCGCCCTCGCCCACATCGAGAACACCGGCGGGCTGCCCGGCGGCCCTCTCGCCCCGCCGGCCGCGGGCTCCGCCGCCCCGACGACACAGACAGGAACGACACGATGAACGGCACTCCTCTCACCCCGCCCGATGCCGCCGAAGCGCCCCGTGCCGCAGCCCCCGTTCCCGGGTCCGCGCCGGCCCGGAGCACGGGTGGCGGTGCTCTCGCGATCACGATCGTCACGGCCGTCGTCGGCGGACTCGCGATCGTCGGCACCGGCTCCTTCGCCGCCGTCGCGGCGACGAGCCAGTTCGTCGATGCCACCGTCGCCCACGGCACGGAGCTGGACGCCGACGGCGTCACCGCACTCGTCGTGGAGGCGAGCGCCAGCGACGTCCTCGTGCGGTTCGACGACGTCCCTCGTGCGCAGCTGGAGGTCTCGGGCAGCGGCCGCGGGCACTGGGAGATGAGCCGCGACGGCGACGTGCTGGAGGTCACCGGTCCCCGTCCGATGTTCGGCTGGTGGCTGAACGGCTGGTGGACGGATCCCGTCTCGGTCACGATCACGCTCCCCGAGGAGCTGGGGGACGGCGACCTCGATGCCGCGCTCTCCCTCTCGGCCGGCGAGCTGCATGCGATCGGCGACTTCGACGATCTGACGCTGGACGTCAGCGCGGGCCTCCTGGCGGTGGAGGGCTCGGCCCGGACCGTGACGGCCGAGGTCTCGGCCGGGCGCGCCGAGCTGCGAGATCTGGCGGATGTGGACCGCGCCGACCTCCATGTCTCGGCCGGCCGGCTGGAGGCGGTCTTCACCGGCAGGGCGCCGGCGGATCTGGTCCTCTCGGTCAGCGCCGGCGGCATGGATATCACGCTGCCGCGGGGCCCCTACGCCGTCAGCTCCGACATCTCGGCGGGCAGCTTCGACAACCGGCTGACCGTCGACCCGGCGTCGCGGAACCGGGTGCAGGTGGACGTCTCCGCGGGCGGTCTCACGCTCCGCGAGTCCCGCTGAACGGGGCGGGACGGCCCGGCCTCCAGATTTCGCGTTTGCCGAGTTCGTCCGGTAAAGTCTTGGAGGTTGACGGGGCTATAGCTCAGGCGGTTAGAGCGCTT
>JBEBWQ010000236.1:0-3895 GCA_040392075.1 Microbacterium sp. | reverse complement strand
CGGGCCACCCCGATATCCCGTGGGAGGCCATGGTCGCCCTCGATGTCGACCCGGAGGCGAAGACGCGGGCCATCGGCTCCTTCGCGTCCCAGATCCACGGCGACCGGCCGATGCTCCGTCCGGACTTCCTGGAGCACTTCCGCAGGCCGCAGGAGGTCTTCGTCCTCCGCGATCGAGCGCTGGGCCGGGACTACTTCGACGCGCTGTATGCGAGATCGGACGACCCGTGGCGATTCCGCACCCGCTGGTACGAGGAGCGCAAGAGAGGCATCACCGTCGCGGTCCTCCCGCACCGTCGCTACCGCCGGGGCCTGGAGATCGGCTGCTCCAACGGCACGCTCACCGCTCTTCTCGCCTCCCGCTGCGAGGAGCTGCTCGCCGTCGACATCTCGGCGGATGCCGTCGAGTACGCCCGTGCCTTCGTCGGGGCGGGGGCAGTCATCCGCGCGCAGAACGTCCTGGAGGACTTCCCGGCGGGGGAGTTCGACCTCGTCGTCCTCTCCGAGGTCGGCTACTACTGGGGTGCCGCCGACCTGGACGCCGTGCTGCGGAGGATCCGTGCGAGCCTCACGCCCGGCGGCGTTCTCGTCGCCTGCCACTGGCGTCATCCCGTCGCCGACTATCCCCTGACCGGCGATCGGGTCCACGCCGCGATCGCGGAGCAGGACTGGTCGCGGCTGGTCCGTCACCTCGAAGACGACTTCCTCCTCGACGTCTACAGCACGGACTCCCGGTCGGTCGCGCAACAGGAAGGGCTCGCATGATCAGGCACATCGCCGTCCTCATCCCCGCCCGGGACGAGCAGGACCGCATCGAGCGCTGCCTCCGCTCGATCCTCGCCGCGAAGCGCCGGTGCCCGGTCGAGACCTCCCTCGTCGTGGTCGCCGACGGATGCCTGGACGGCACCGCACGCCTGGCCCGGCGGTTCAGTGCGGTGGAAGTGGTGGAGATCGAGAGCGCGAACGTGGGCACGGCTCGCCGCGTGGCCGCGCAGCACGTCCTCCGCTCCCTGACGGTGCCGGCCGAGCAGGTGTGGCTGGCGAACACCGACGCGGACTCGACGGTCCCGGCGAACTGGCTCACGGTGCAGCTCGGGTACGCCGCCGCGGGCTACGACGTGGTCATCGGCACCGTCCGGCCCGACCCCGCGGAGTACCCGGCCGACCTGCGGCAGGAGTGGGAGAGGACCCATGTCAGAGGACGGCCCAACGGCCACGTCCACGGTGCCAACCTCGGCGTCCGCGCCTCCGCCTATGTCGCGGTCGGCGGCTACCGTCCTCTGCCCGAGCACGAAGACGTCGACCTCGTCGCGCGGCTCGCGCTCCATCCCCAGGTGGCGTCGGACGACGCCGAGGTGATCACCTCGGCGCGTCTCGTCGGACGGACGCCGGGCGGCTACGCCCGGTATCTCAGGAACGCGGCCGCGGAGCGGGAGGAGCAGGAAGCCGTCGCGAGCTCCCCGGGAACCGGGGCGGGGTGAGCGGGCAGGGGGCGGCGAGACCGCGACGGCGCGCCGTCGGCGCCGTGTTACCGTGAAGGCGCGAGTCCGTGCGGCGCGACCTGCTTCTCGCGGAGGCCCCCGCAAGGCGGGTGCCGGTCCTCTCCGCCGGGAGGCACGAGGATCTCGGTGCCTCCGGATCCAGAGACCTGAGCGCTCGACGCGTCCGTCGGACGGTGCCGCCCCCGATCGAAGCGAGGCCATGATGCCCACCTGGTGGGAGCACCTCCTCCACGTCGCCCTGGGACGCGTCGATCGGCACGTCGACCTGCCCGACCTGCGGCAGCTGCCGTCGACCCGCGTCCCGGTCGAGCGGACGCACTACCTCGCGCACGATCGCGAACGCGAGAACCAGCGCGACCGGCTGTACGTCCTGCGGTGCGAGCCGGGCGATCGTCGCGCCCCGGCCGCCATCGCCGTCTACTCCCACGGGCGCGGCGTGGGATACGTCCCTCCCCGCATCGCCGCGACGATGGCGCCGCTGCTCGATCGGCTCGGCGGGGCGGCCATCGTGAACGGCGCGGGATCGAAGACCGGGAGCATCCGGCTGTGGGTCGACCTTCCCCGCGGGGACGCGCTCCGAGAGTTCGTCGACGCCCATCAGGGCGATCGCCCGTAGCGTCCCGGAGCCCGCTATCGCCACCCGCGACGGATGCCTGCACGAGCCGCCGCCAGGGTCGCGGCAACCTCGCCGCAGCCGGCCCGTCGAACCTGTGAGGCGTACAGGATAGGGGCGTAACGTCCAGTCATGGAGACGCAGACACGAAGGACCGGCGAAGGAGCCGGGCTGCTCGGGCTGGGGTCGGTGCTGGTCGATTCCCTGCCGGCGACGCTGATGACCGCAGAGGCGCCGGACCGGTACACGGTGGAGGCGGTGTTCACGCGCCGTCCCGAGAACGACGAGGTCGCGGAGATCCTGGGCCCCGACACCCGGTCCGCTCTCGCGAGGGCCGGCTACCCGCTGGTCGAGGTGACCGTCTCGGATCGGCGACTGGAGATCGCGCACACGAACCTGGAAGAGCTCCGCGACGGCCTCGCGGGTGTTCTCGCCGACCGGCTCGCGGAGATCAGTACGGGCGTCCACGACCGGCAGGAGGCCGCTGCCGTCCGGTTCCAGGACGCCGCAGAGCAGGAGCGGCATCGTGCGGCCGCCGTCGCCGCGCTGGCCGGCTCCGTGACATTCCGGGCCGGGCAGGACCGTCCGGGAGAGCGGGGGTCGGCGGACGACGCCGACGACCGCGCTCAGATCGCGAACTGGACGGACGAGGGCGGTCGCGGTCGCTGACCGGGACCGTGACATCGTCCAGGGAGGAGAGGGCCATGACCGCCATTCGCTCCACGACACTGTCCGCCGCCCGTGCCGGCGAGAGCCGGGGCATCAGCGAGTTCTCCGAGCTGGCGCGGATCGTGCGGGAGGGCGGCTTCCTGCGCCGCCGCTACGGGTACTACTGGACGAAGCTGATCGGACTGCCGCTGGCACTGGCGATCGGGCTGGTCGCGTTCGTGTGGATCGGGGATACCTGGTGGCAGCTGTTCACCGCCGCCGCCCTGGCGGTCGTGTTCACCCAGATCGCCTTCCTCGGTCACGACGCGGCGCACCGGCAGATCTTCGTGTCGGGCCGGTGGAACGACTGGATCTGCCTGATCCTCGGCGATCTCCTCGTCGGCATGAGCTACGGGTGGTGGCGGCACAAGCACTCCCGTCACCACGCGAACCCGAACAAGCTCGGCATGGACCCCGATATCGAGCTCCCCGTCATCGCCGTCACCGCGGACGCCCCCGGGGTGACCCGGGGTCCGCTGCTGTCCTGGCTGCGCGGGCATCAGGGACTGTTCTTCTTCCCGATCCTGCTGCTGGAGGGGGTCTCGCTGCACGCGTCGGGGGTCCGTCGCGTCGTCACCCCCGGACGACTGGACCGGCGGTGGGTCGAGATCGGGTTCCTGGGCATCCGTCTCATCGGGTTCACCACCCTGGTGTTCCTTGTCCTCTCGCCGGGGATCGCGTTCGTCTTCCTCGCGGTGCAGCTCGGGCTGTTCGGGTTCTACATGGGCGTCTCGTTCGCCCCGAACCACAAGGGAATGCCGATCGTGCCGCGGGATGTGACCTTCGACTTCCTGCGACGGCAGGTCATGATGAGCCGGAACATCCGCGGGAACCGGTTCCTGGACACGGCGATGGGCGGGCTGAACTATCAGATCGAGCATCACCTGTTCCCCTCGATGCCGCGCCTGCACCTGCGGAAGGCGGCGCCGATGATCGCCGAGTACTGCCGGGAGCACGGCGTCCCGTACACCCAGACCGGGCTGTTCGCCTCCTACGCGATCATCGTCCGCTACATCAACCGCGTGGGGCTCGGCGAGCGGGACGTGTTCACCTGTCCGCTCGTCGAGCAGCGC
>JBEBWQ010000235.1:0-3895 GCA_040392075.1 Microbacterium sp. | reverse complement strand
CTGCTGGTCGAAGAACTGCTGGATGATGAGGTTCTCGCCGATCGAGTCCCAGAACAGACCCGCCCAGCCCGAGCCCTGCACGCCCATCGCCGCGGCGGTGAAGTGCGCCTGGAAGGCGTCGAAGGAGCCGAAGTGATCGGCGATCGCGGCCTCGAGCTCACCGGTCGGCTTGTCGCCGCCCTCGGGCGAGAGGTTGGTCCAGAAGATGGAGTGGTTGGTGTGACCGCCCAGGTTGAAGGCGAGGTCCTTCTCCAGCTTGTTGACGTTCGCGAAGTCGCCCTTCGCGCGGGCCTCGGCCAGCTGCTCCAGC
Organism: Microbacterium sp.; assembly: GCA_040392075.1. Classification (GTDB taxonomy): domain Bacteria; phylum Actinomycetota; class Actinomycetes; order Actinomycetales; family Microbacteriaceae; genus Microbacterium. Next base: position 3,585 of record JBEBWQ010000235.1, on the reverse strand, counting down.
GCGGTGTTGGCACCGGTCACGTAGGCCTGGTGGTGCTTCGAGTGGTGCAGCTCCATGATCGCGCCGCTGATGTGCGGGGCGAGGGCTCCGTAGTCGTAGCCGAGTTCGGGAAGCGTGTAGGTGGCCATATCGCATTCATCCAATCCGCGCGGGGGGCGCTTACCGGTCCTTCGCGCCGCCCGATGCCACGCGAAGCATATGACCCCATCCTACCGAGGCCCCGGGCCCCCGGGACGTCGGAGCGGGTGCGGATCAGGCGTCGAGACCGGCGGGGACCGCGGACTCTGTCCCCGGGATCCCCTCTGCCGCGGCGCGCTTGTCGGCCATGGCGAGGAGGCGCCGGATCCGGCCCGCGACGGCGTCCTTGGTCAGCGGCGGGTCGGCGTGATGGCCGAGCTCGTCGAGGCTCGCGTCGCGGTGTCCCAGGCGCAGCTCCCCCGCCAGCCGGAGGTGATCGGGGACCTCGTCGCCGAGGATCTCCAGCGCCCGCTCCACCCGCGCGCAGGCGGCGACCGCGGCCTGCGCGGACCGGCGCAGGTTCGCGTCGTCGAAGTTCACCAGACGGTTCACCCCGGCGCGCACCTCGCGACGCTGACGCATCTCCTCCCACGCGGCGGCGGTCCTCTCCGCGCCCATGAGACTGAGGATCTGACGGATCGCCTCACCCTCCCGCACGACGACGCGGGGCAGTCCGCGGACCTCGCGCGCCTTCGCGGCCACGCCGAGGCGGCCGGCGGCGCCGACCAGGGCCATCGCCGCCTCTCCGGACGGGCAGCCGACCTCCAGGACGGCCGAGCGTCCTGGGTCGCTCAGCGAACCCGCCGCCAGGAAGGCGCCGCGCCAGAGCCCCGCGAGCTCCTCCCGCGAGCCGGTGGTGAGCCGGTTGGGCAGCCCCCGCACAGGGCGGCGACGAGCGTCGAGCAGGCCCGTCTGGCGGGCCAGGGTCTCCCCCGTCTGGATCACCCGCACGGCGTACCGGGCTCCTTCGGCGGTGCCCACCGCGCCGGTGCCGGCCTTCACCCGCGCGATCTCGGGGCGCACGCCGTAGATCTCGGCGAGGTCGCGCGCCACCCGGCGGGCGAGGAGCTCGGCGTCCACCTCGGCCTCGACCGCGATCCGGCCGGCGATCGAGTGCAGGCCGCCGGCGAACCGCAGGATCGCCGTCACCTCGGCGACCCGCACCGTCGGCGGTGCGTTGCGGATCGAGACCAGTTCGGCCTTGACATCGGTGGTGAGTGCCACGGGACTCCTCTTGCTCCTGCGCCCGGATGACGCGACCATACAGCCTACTCGGCCCGGTCGGTACTCCTGCACGGTACCGAGCGTCCCGTCGAGAGCGCGGGACGCTACTCCCGTCCGAGGTCGCGGTGGCGCACGTGGACGGCCAGGCCCGGCAGTTCCCGCAGGCGCCGGGCGAGCTCCTCGGCCATCGCGACGGAGCGGTGCTTGCCGCCCGTGCAGCCGATGGCCACGGTGGAGTGGCTCTTGTTCTCGCGCTGATACCCCTCCAGCACGGGCACGAGCGCGGCCTCGTAGCCGGCCAGGAACTCCTGCGCCCCGGGACGGCTGAGCACGAAGTCCCGCACCTCCTCGTCCTGGCCGGTGAAGCTGCGCAGCTCCTCGTTCCAGTAGGGGTTGGGGAGGAACCGCATGTCCGCCACCAGGTCCACATCCGTCGGCAGCCCGTACTTGAACCCGAAGCTCAGCACCGTCAGGCGATGACGGGCCGCGTCCTCCTCGGTGAACATCTCGGTGACCTGGGTGGCGAGCTGATGGATGTTGAAGCCCGAGGTGTCGATGAGGATGTCCGCCGCCTCGCGCACGGGCGCGAGGCGCAGGCGCTCACTGCGGATCCCGTCGAGCAGCGTCCCGTCGCCCTGGAGCGGATGCGGGCGCCGCACCGACTCGAAACGCCGCACCAGCACGTCGTCGGCGGCGTCCAGGAACAGGATGCGGACGGAGCCGTGCGCCTTCAGCGCCCGCGCGATCTCGGGGAAGTCGTCGAAGAGGTCACGGCCGCGGACGTCGACCACGACCGCGATCTTCGGCATCGCCGCTCCGCCGATGTCGGTGAGGTCCAGCAGCGGACGCACCATCTGCGGCGGGAGATTGTCGACGACGTACCAGCCCAGATCCTCCAGGGCGTTCGCCACCGTGGACCGGCCGGCCCCGGACATCCCCGTGACGATGAGGAACTCGCCGCTCTCGCCGCCTGTCATCGGTCCCTCCTTCGTACCCCGCCCAGCCTAGCCGCCCGCGGGCGCCGCACCGTCCGTCGTCTCCGCGGGGGGCACGGCGGCGGGCGTGGCGAGATGCGCGTGGATGGCCGCGGCCAGGGTCGGGCCGATCCCGGGGACCTCGGTGATCTCCTCGACCCCGGCGCGCCTGAGCGCGGCGACCGAGCCGAAGTGGCGCAGGAGCCCGCGGATCCGCGCCGCACCGAGGCCCGGCACCTCCGCGAGCACGGTGGTGATGTCACGCTTCCGGCGCTGCCGCTGATGGGTGATGGCGAACCGGTGCGCCTCGTCGCGGAGTCGCTGCAGGAGGTAGAGCGCCTCGGAGGTGCGCGGCAGGATCACCGGGTACTCCTCCCCCGGCAGCCAGATCTCCTCGAGGCGTTTGGCGATGCCGCACAGCGCGATCTCCTCGTGCCCGGCGTCGCGCAGGGCGCGGGCGGCGGCCTCGACCTGGGGGCGTCCGCCGTCGACGAGCAGGAGCTGCGGCGGGTAGGCGAACCGGGCGCGCTTGCGGGAGGTGATCACCGTCGCGGTGTCGTCCGTCGCGGCGTCGGCGTCCCCGGCGCGGACGACGACCACCGGTGCGGCCGGTCCTTCCGCGGCGTCCTCCGCAGAGCGGCCGTCCTGCGCCGGCGAGGCGGCGTCCGAGGCGTCCCCCCACTCGATCCCCGGGATGCGCTCGTCTCCGCTCCCCGGATCCGTGGTCTCGATCCCCGCGTCGGTCCCTGAGCCGGTCGCAGGGTCGAGGTATGCGAGGCGACGGCGCAGCACCTGGTACATCGAGTCGGTGTCGTCGGTGGTCTCCGCGATGCCGAAGCGGCGGTACTGGTCCTTGCGCGGCAGGCCGTCCTCGAAGACGACCATGGAGGCGACCACGTTCGTGCCCCCGAGATGGGAGATGTCGAAGCACTCGATCCGCAGCGGGGCCTCCGTCAGCCCGAGCGCCTCCTGCAGATCGGTGAGGGCCTGGGTGCGCGCGATGTAGTCGGAGGAGCGGCGGGTCTTATGCCGCAGCAGCGCCTGCTGCGCGTTGAGCGTGGCGGTGCGCAGCAGGTCCGCGCGCTGCCCGCGCCGCGCGACGGCCACCTCCACCTTGGCGCCGCGCCGCTCGCGCAGCCACTCCTGCAGCTCCAGGGCGTCCTCCGGCAGCGTCGGCACGAGCACGCGCCGGGGCACCTGGTCCCCGCGGGCCTCGCCGTAGGCGCGCTGCAGCACCTGATCGACGAGGTCGGCGCGGGAGATGTCGATCTCCTTCTCGATCGTCGAGGCCCGCACCCCGCGCACGCGCCCGCCGCGGATCACGAAGTGCTGCACAGCGGCAGAGAGTTCGTCCTCGGCGATGCCGAAC
>JBEBWQ010000234.1:0-3912 GCA_040392075.1 Microbacterium sp. | reverse complement strand
TGTTGCGGATGTCCGCGCCGCGGAAGGCGTAGATCGACTGATCGGAGTCGCCGACCACCGTGAGCGACGCCCCCGGGACCGCCGTGCCGGCGGCACCCTCGCCCGAGCCGGCCGGCTCGAAGATCATCATGCCGTCGCGCTCGAAGGCCGGCGCGTACCCGCCCGCGGCGGCATCGGCCGAGGCCCCCGTGACCGGCCGGGTCAGCTCGTGGATGAGGGCGTACTGGGCGTGGTTGGTGTCCTGGTACTCGTCCACCAGGATGTGCCGGAAACGGCGCCGGTAGGCGTCGGCGATGTGCGGGAAGGCGCGGAAGAGGTAGACCGTCTGAGCGATGAGGTCGTCGAAGTCGAAGGCGTTCGCCCGGCGCAGCTCCCGCTGGTAGTCGGTGAAGATCTCCACGAACAGCCGCTCCGCCGGGTCGGACATGTTCGCCTGCCGGGCGTATGACTCGGCATCGGCCAGCTCGTTCTTCAGCTTCGAGATGCGCCCCTGCACCGAGGCGGGGGTGAGCCCGTACCGGTCGGCCTCGTGTTCCTTGACCAGCCGCTTGAGCAGAGCCCGGGAATCACCGGAGTCGTAGATGGTGAACGCGGTGGTGAAGCCGAACTGCGCGGCCTCGCGACGGAGGATCCGCACGCAGGCGGAGTGGAAGGTGGAGATCCACATGCCGCGGGACTGCTCGCCCACGAGCTGCCCCACCCGCTCGCGCATCTCCCCCGCCGCTTTGTTGGTGAAGGTGAGCGCCAGGATCTGGCTGGGCCAGGCCTCGCGCTCGCGGAGCAGCAGGGCGATCCGCCGGGTGAGCACGCTCGTCTTGCCCGAGCCGGCGCCCGCCACGATGAGGAGAGCAGGCCCCCGGTACGCGACCGCCGTGAGCTGCTGCGGGTTCAGTCCCGCCAGCAGCGGGTCCTCCCCTCCCTCGCCCTGCCCCTGCGCACCGTGAGGGGCGCCCGGCCCCTCGTCGAGCACACGGGCGAAGGGGTCGCTGCGATCCGACACCGCCCCGAAGGGGTCGGCGTGATCCGAGTCGAAGGAGGAGAAGAGCGCGTCCGTCATGGCCCTTCGAGTCTAGGCGGGACCCCCGACACCGATGCGTCCCGCCTTCCTCCCGCGGTCACCGGCACGACGCCGGAGTTGCGGGGCGCCGTGCCGCTGACGCGGCGTGGCGCGGCCCCGGCCCGCGGCAGGACCCGCCTGGCTCCGAAGCTGTGCCGCTCCCTCAGCAGGGTGGAGGAGAATCGCCCTGTGCGTACCGTGCTCAACGTCATCTGGCTCATCCTCGCGGGATGGGTGCTGTTCCTCGGGTACTTCCTCGCGGGGGTCATCCTGTGCGTGCTCATCCTCACGATCCCGTGGGGCATCGCCTCGTTCCGCATCGGCGTCTACGCGCTCTGGCCGTTCGGCCGGACGATCGTGGACAAGCCGTCGGCGGGCGTCGGCTCCTTCCTCGGCAACGTCGTCTGGGTGATCCTCGCCGGCTGGTGGCTCGCTCTCGCGCACATCATCAGCGGCATCGCCCTGTTCATCACGATCATCGGCATCCCGCTGGCCCTGGCCGACTTCAAGATGGTGCCGATCTCCCTCATGCCCCTGGGCAAGGACATCGTCTCCACCCGGCACGGCGAGTTCGACCGGACGCTCTGATCGCCTCGAAGGCACCCGTGGCGCGTAGAGATCGGTCGATCCCCTGCGGAGCGCCTGCCGCAGTGCGGGGTCCCGCCGATGCCGGGGTGCCGGCGGCCGAGCGCCAGGACTATCCCCCGAAGACCTCTCGGGCAAGGTCCGGATGGTCCGCGAAGACCGCGTCAGCACCGGCGTCGGCGAGGCGGCGCCATTCCGCGACGTAGTCGCCGAAGGCCGCGGGATCATCTCCGCGTCGATGCTCGGGGGCGAGGAACGCGTTCTCGGGACGGAGCGTCCAGATGAACACCTCGAGTCCGCGGTCATGCGCCTCCGCGACGATCGCCGGACGCTCCAGGACGATCGCCTTCGGCAGGCTGATGCCGTCCACCGTGCCCGCGGGGCCCTCCCCCGACGCGATCGCGTCGAGACCGGCGGCGGTGAGGAACGCACGATACTCGGGCGCCGCGTCGCCGTACTCGGCCACGAGGTCGGCCGGGCTCCCCTCCTCTTCCAGGAGCAGCACCCGCCGCCCCGGGACGCCCAGCTCCGCGCAGCGGGCGAGCACCGTGGGCTCGAACGACTCGATCACCGGCAGCGGCCCCCCGAAACCCCGCAGCTCCGCGTCCAGCAGGGGTACCGGGTCGAGATCGAGCGCGGCGAAGTGCGCCGCGTGCTTGACCTCGATGACGAGGAACGGGCCGTCCGCGGCCCCGAACAGGCCCAGCAGATCGCGCAGCAGCAGCACCGGCTGCTCGCCGTCGTGCCCGGCACTGCCCGGACGCAGCTCGGGCAGCCGCTCACGGCAGTGCAGCCCCGTGATCTCATCCGCGGTGAAGTCCTCGGCGAACCACCCGTCCACCGTCCGCCCGTCCACCGTCCCGGTGCGCCACCGGTCGGCGAACTCCGGGCGGCGCGCGACATCGGTCGTGCCGGAGATCTCGTTCTCGTGCCGGATCGCCAGCACGCCGTCCGTGGTGACCACGACGTCGGGCTCGACGGCGCCGGCCCCCATCGTGCGGGCGAGCTCGTAGGCGGCACGGGAGTGCTCCGGCCGATATCCCGGGGCGCCCCGATGACCGATGATCAGCGGCATGCTCACAGCGTAAAACATCCCGTTTCGCGGACGCGCCCGGTATTCTGGCAGGACGAGACCACAGACCCCCTTGGAGTGAGGCCCGTGTCCAACTTCGCATTCAACAACCCGGCGTTCCAGGACCCGCGCGCCGCGTCCACCTACCCGGGCAAGCCTCAGCAGACCGCGTACGCCCCGCCGCCGGCGACGAACGCCGCCGCCTCGCACGCGGGCGTCGACGCCGCCGCCACCGCGCACCTCGAGGGCATGTACACCGCCCCGCCGGCCGATGCCATCGACACCGGCCGGATGACCATCGAGGACACGGTGCTGAAGACCCTCAGCCTCTTCGCCGTGCTGCTGGTCACCGCGGTCGTCGGCTGGGTGTGGACCATGGCGGGCGTCAGCCCCGCCAACCCGCAGCCGAGCATGGTGCCGTGGATCGTCGGCGCCCTCGGCGGCTTCGTCCTGGCGATGGTGGTGGTGTTCACCTCCCGCAAGAAGGTGCGCCCCGCGCTGATCTTCGGCTACGCCGCCTTCGAGGGTCTCTTCATCGGTGCGATCTCGGCCTTCTTCGAGTTCCTCTGGCCGGGCATCGTCATGCAGGCGACCCTCGCGACCGTCGCCGTCATCGGCGTCACCCTGGCCCTCTTCGCCAGCGGCAAGATCCGCGCCTCGAAGAAGGCCACCAAGATCTTCATGATCGCCATGATCGGCTACCTGGTGTTCTCGGTCCTCAACCTCATCCTGATGTGGACGGGTCTCGTGCCCGACGCCTTCGGCCTGCACAGCATGAAAGTGATGGGCATCCCGCTGGGCCTCATCATCGGCGTGTTCGTGGTGATCATGGCCGCCTACTCGCTGGTGCTCGACTTCGACAGCATCCAGCAGGGCGTGCGCAACGGCGCCCCGCGCCAGTTCGGCTGGGTCGGGGCCTTCGGCATCATGGTGACCGTGGTCTGGCTGTACGTCGAGATCCTGCGGATCATCGCGATCTTCCGCGGCAACAACTGATCCGCCCCGCGCGTCGCGAGAACGCCCGTCTCCTCGGAGGCGGGCGTTCTCGCGTCGTGTTTCGGCCAGGCGGCGGTGCGGGTCGGGCGACGGGCGCTGCCGCCCCCTATCTCACTCCCCCTCGTCCGCTGGTGCGGCGGAGGGGGACCGGTGTCGGTTTCGCGAGCGGACGCAAAAAGGGCGGCTTGCGCCGCCCTTTCTC
>JBEBWQ010000233.1:0-3936 GCA_040392075.1 Microbacterium sp. | reverse complement strand
TCGCCGCCGGGGCCGCATCAGGCTCGCCCGTTGACATGACGCACCTCGACTGCGAGGATCACGCCTCCGTCCCGCGTCCGCGGCGGAGAACCCGGCCCGCCTTCCCCTCCCGATGCGCCATCATGGAACCATGTCCGCTGCCGCCGCTCTGACCGTCGCCGCCTGCCAGTTCGTTCCGACCGCGGACCGGGTGAGGAACCGGGCCCGTGTCGCCGAGCTGGTGGAGGAGGCCGTCGCCCGGGGCGCTGAGCTCGTGGTCTTCCCCGAGTACGCCAGCTACTTCGTCGATCCGATGGACGAGACCCTGGCGGCGAATGCGGAAGGGTTGGACGGTCCGTTCGTGCAGGGCCTCACCGCCCTCGCGGCGGAGCACGGCGTCGTGCTGATCGCGGGGCTCATCGAGGCGGCGGAGGGCGGTCGCGTGCGCAACGCCCTCGTCGCCGTCGGCGGCGACGGACTGCGCGCGGTCTATCGGAAGCAGCACCTCTACGATGCGTTCGGCCAGAGCGAGTCGCGATGGATCGAGGCGGGCGCCACCGGCGCGGCGGAGACCCTCGGGATCGGCGGGCTCCGCATCGGCCTCATGACCTGTTACGACCTGCGCTTCCCCGAGGTGGCGCGCACGCTCGTCGATGCCGGTGCCGAGGTGATCGTCGTGCCCGCGGAGTGGGTGCGCGGCCCGCTCAAGGAGCACCACTGGGAGACGCTGCTGGCCGCGCGGGCGATCGAGAACACCGCCTACGTCGTGGCCGCCGATCATCCCGCGCCCATCGGTGTCGGCCGGTCGGCGGTGATCGACCCGCAGGGGATCACGATCGCCGCGCTGGGCCCCGAGGAGGGCATCGCCGTCGCCCGTCTCACCGGCGAGACGATCGAGCGGGTGCGTCGGGTCAACCCGGCGCTGCAGCTGCGGCGTTACCGGGTCGTCCCCGGCTGATCGAGCGAGGCTCGCCCGAGGACAGGCTGATCGCTCGAGAACAGGAGGATTCCCCGCAGAACGTCCTGATCTCGGGCTGATGGCCGGGTCTCGGGACAGGAAGAGATCGAGGTGCGGCCGGCCGCTCAGCCCAGCGTGCTCAGGCGGGCGACCGCCTCCTCCAGCACCTCGACGCGCTTGCAGGCGGCGAAGCGGATCAGGCCGCTCCAGGCGGATCTCTGCTCGCTGCGGACGAAGGCGTCGATCGGCAGTGCGGCGACGCCGACCCGCTCGGGAAGCGCCCGACAGAACGCCTCGGTGTCCGCGCCGCCCAGCGGCGTCGCGTCGGCCACGGTGAAGTAGCCGCCCTGGGGCGGCTGCACGGCGAAGCCCGCACGGGAGAGCCCGTCGGCGAGCAGCCGGTGCTTGGCGGCGAGGGTGTCGCGGATTCCGGTGAAGAACCCGTCCGGAAGGCGCAGTCCTACGGCCACCGCCGGCTGGAGGGGGCCGCCGCTGACGAAGGTGAGGAACTGCTTGACGGTGAGGACGGCGGTCACGAGCTCCGCAGGGCCGTGCACCCAGCCGATCTTCCACCCCGTCACGGAGAAGGTCTTGCCCGCGGAGGAGATGGTGAGGGTGCGCTCGGCGGCGCCGGGGAGGGTCGCAATCGGCACGTGCGGCTCCGAGAAGGCGAGATGCTCGTAGACCTCGTCGGTCACGATGATCGCATCGTGCCGGTTCGCGAGGCGCACGATCTCGGCACGGGCCTCGGCGGAGAAGACGGCGCCGGTCGGATTGTGCGGATCGTTGACGAGGATGATGCGCGTCCGGTCGGAGACCGCGTCGCCCAGCGCGTCCAGATCCGGCTGGAAGTCCTCCCGCCGCAGCGGGACGGGACGCAGCCGTGCCCCGGCGAGCGCCACGGCCGCCGCGTACAGGTCGTAGTACGGCTCGAAGACCACCACCTCGTCCTCAGGGGAGTCGATGAGGGCCAGCAGCGTGGCGCTCAGCGCCTCGCTCGCCCCCGTGGTGACGAGGATCTCGCTTCCCGGGTCCCGGGCGATCCCGTAGAACCGCTGCTGATGCTCGGCGATGGCTGCGAGCAGGTCGGGGATGCCGCGCCCCGGCGGGTACTGGTTGACGCCCCGGGAGATGGCCTCGCGCGCGGCTTCCATCACCTCGGCCGGACCGTCCTCGTCGGGGAATCCCTGGCCGAGGTTGATCGCTCCGGTCCGGAGGGCCGCGGCGGTCGTCTCGGAGAAGATGGTGGGAGCCACCGTGCCTTCGGGGGAGAGGAGGTCGAGGCTGGTCGCCGTCCGTCGCCAGGCACCGGGAATACCACTCATGCAACCCAGGCTAAGGGCATAGAGCTTGTTCATCGTCGCCATAAGAAACACACAGACATGCACGTCAGGCTGAGGGTGTCTTGAAGAAGGAGCACACCATGAACGAAGAGGGCACCCCCGCCGTCCCCGCCCCCGGCGAGCCCACGGCCGTCGACGGGCGGCCGATTGTGGGTCACACTCTGCCGGCGGCCTTCGGCTCGCCCGCGATGCCGACGTCGTTCGTCGCGCCTGCGGGTCCCTCCCCGGTCTTCGGGGGCGAGACCCAGCCCACGGCGCCGCTGCCGGGGGCGGCGGAGGCGGCATCGATGCCGCAGTTCGCGTACGGCACCGTCCCGCTCCACGCCCCGGCGGCGCCGGAGAAGAAGGGCCGCGGCGGACGAGTGGTGGCGCTGCTGGCCGCGGCGGCCCTGGTCGGCGGTCTCGCCGGCTTCGGCACCGACGCCCTGGTGGATGCGCTGCAGGGGCCCGCGTCGGTCCCCACGATCGTGGGGCCGAGCGCGATCACCGTGAACAACCCGGGGTCGGTCAACGAGACCACCGCGATCGCCACCGAGGTCCTGCCCTCCACCGTGACGGTCCAGGTCGCCAGTCAGACCGGCACCTCGGGCAGCGGCTCGGGCGTGATCCTCAGCGCGGACGGCTATGTGCTCACCAACGCCCATGTCGCCACCCTGGGGGGTGCGGACGCCGCGCCGACGATCCTCGTCACGACGGCGGACGGCCGGCTCTATGACGCCACCATCGTCGGCACGGACTCCATGTACGACCTCGCCGTGCTGAAGCTCGAGGACGCCTCCGGGCTGACGCCGATCGAGTTCGGGGACTCCTCTCAGCTCAACGTGGGGGACACGACGGTCGCCATCGGCGCACCGATGGGGCTGGCGAACTCCGTCACGACGGGGATCGTCAGCGCTCTGGATCGCAGCATCCGCATCGCCTCCTCCGCCGTGCCGGAGGGCCAGGACAGCGGCAGCGCGCCCCAGGACGGGCAGGGCCCGTTCCAGTTCGACATGCCCGGTCAGTCGGCGCCCAGCAGTTCCTCCGCGACGATCTCCATCGCGGTGATCCAGACGGACGCGGCGATCAACCCGGGCAACTCCGGCGGCGCCCTGGTGAACAGCGAGGGACAGCTGATCGGCATCAACGTCGCCATCGCCACGGCGGGCTCCGCCTCGGGCGCCACGGCGGGCTCCATCGGGCTCGGTTTCGCGATCCCGGCGAACGTGGCGCACCGCATCGCCACCGAGATCATCGAGACCGGCGCGGCCAGCCACGGCCTCCTCGGCGCCACCGTGCAGGACGCGCGGAGTCTTGCCGACGCCCAGGTGACCGGTGCGCTCATCGCCGAGACGACTCCCGGTGGCGCGGCGGAGGCCGCGGGCCTGCGCGAGGGGGACATCGTCACCCAGCTCAACGGGGCTCCGATCAGCGGCCCGACCGATCTCACGGCGCAGGTCAGAGCGCTTGCGGCGGGGGAGAACGCCACGCTCACCTATGTGCGGGACGGGCGCAGCGCCACCGCCGATGTGACGCTGGGCGCACTCGGTTCCTGATCCCGACCGCTCCCGACTCGGGTCCGCCCGCGCTCCGGCGCCGGGCGGACCCGTTGCCGTCGTCGAGGGGAAAGGGGAGCGCCCGGAAGGCTGCCCACGTCTGGTCCCGCGCCGGCACGAG
>JBEBWQ010000232.1:0-4010 GCA_040392075.1 Microbacterium sp. | reverse complement strand
GTAGAGCATCAGCGCCTTGTCGATGTAGGCCCACATCGCCTCGACGCCGACGGCGACCTCCGCCATGCGGAAGCGCGAGTTCTGGAAGTCGATGATCGGCTGCCCGAACGCCTCCCGGCTCTGGGTGTACTCCAGCGTCCACTCCAGCCCCGCCTCGCTCGCGGCGCCGGCCGCGACGGCGATCGAAAGCCGCTCCAGGGGCAGGTTCTTCATCAGCTGGAGGAAGCCGTGCCCCTCCTGGCCGCCGATGAGGTTCTCCGCCGGCACCCGCACATCGCTGTAGGCGAGCTCGGCGGTGTCGTGGCCCTGGAAGCCCATCTTGTGGAGCTTCTTGCCCTGGTCGAAGCCCTCGGACCCCGCTTCGACCACCAGCAGGCTGAAGGCCTCGGGGCGATCCCCCTCGCCGGTCTTGACGACGGTGATCACGATGTCGGCGGTGTGACCGGAGGAGATGAAGGTCTTCGCGCCGTTGACGAGGTAGTGCGTGCCGTCCTCGCTCTTGCGGGCGGTGGTCCTGATGCCGCGCAGGTTCGACCCGGTGCCGGGCTCGGTCATCGCGATGGCGCCGATCACCTCACCGGTGGCCAGCCTCGGCAGCCACTTCTCCTGCTGCTCGGGGGTGCCGAAGTGCACGAAATAGGGCACCACCAGGTCGTCCTGGATCCCGAGGGCACCCGCGAGCGACCCCGCTCCCGCCCGCACGATCTCCTCGGTGACGACGGCCCGGAACCGGTAGTCCTGGAGCATCCCCGCCCCGCCGAACTCCTCCGGGACGTTCAGCCCCATGATCCCGGCCTCGCCCGCTGCCAGGAGGGTCTCCCGGTCCACCTGCCCGTCCCGGTCCCACCGCTCACGCGACTCGTTGGTGACGTATCGCTTGGCGAAGTCCTTGACCAGATCGCGGAAGGCGTCGTGGTCCTCGGTGTAGATGTCGCGCTCCATGGCGTTCCTCCCGGGCTGGAAAACTCCCTGACAGGGCGATTCTAGGTCGCCGGTACGGAGCCGCGCCCAAAGATTGTGAGAATGAGTTTCTTATAGAGAGGAACTCAGTTTCCCCTTTGTGGGATGTCACAGCACCCCTCTCTCCGGAACGAGGACCGGGTCCCTGCGGGAACGGGGCCCCGGTGATCCGGCGGGGCTCAGCCCCCGTAACCGGGGGCGGCGGGCAGCCCGAAGAACTCCTCCAGGGTGCGGAACCCGCCCTCCTGATAGGCCCGGGCGATCTTCCGCCCGACGTAGCGCAGATGCCAGGGCTCGGGGTCGTACCCGGTGATTCCCGTCGTGCCCTCCTCATAGCGCACGATGAAGCCGTACTCCCAGGCGTGCTCCGCCACCCAGTCGCTCTGTCCGGTGCCGCCGAAGTCCTCGATGGCACCGCACCCGCGCGCGCAGGCGGCGATGTCCGCGGCGAGGCCGGTCTGATGCTCGCTGTATCCGGGGCGGGCAGAGACGGCGTCGGCGCCGTCCTGACCGTAGGAGCGGACATGCCAGGAGTAGGTGCTCACCTGCGTGCCGTAGGAGCGGAAGCCGCTGCTCATCACCATGTCGCCTGCGCCGGCCGCCGCGCCGGCCGCGATGAGCTCGTCGATGGCCGCGGCGGCCTCCGCACGCAAGGATCCGGCGGCGGCCGAGGCCGAGGCCGGGTCCGTCAGGGCGGCGGGCCGGTAGTCCTCGGGGACGAGGGGCCGCGCCTTGTTCACGACCACCCAGAGCCGGGTCGCATCGGCGAGGTCGACGCACGGCGCCTCTCCCGCGATCACCGCCTCGCGCAGCGCCGCTCCGCCGCCGAGAGCCGCGACCGCGCCGTCATCGTCACCGGCGGCCAGGGCCGCCTGCACCGCGGGATCCTCGCAGGGGGCTCCGGTCGCCGCCGGCAGGCCCGCGGCGATGCTCGCCACCCGCCGGATCGGCGGCAGCTCGGTGATCGTCACCGCCAGGGAGGAGGCCGACGATGCGGTCTCCCCCGCCGCCTCCGTCTCCCCCGCGACACCGCCCGCGCCGGCGATCCCGATGATCAGCGCGATCAGCGCCGAGGTCAGCAGGCCGATCACCCCGAAGCCGGCGAGCACCGTGAGGCGCCGACGGTGGTACACCGCTTCCGCCTCGCGCCGCGCCCGCCGGGTGTCCATACCTCCATTGTCCCGCCTCCGAGGGCCCCGACCATCGCGCGCGCGGACGCCGCGCCCCGCGCAGTCACTCAGAACCCTGCACGACGTCGGATCTCGCGCCCGGCGCACCGCCTCCTGCCCGGCTGACACACCCGTCCGGTGGTTCCGCGGCTGTGCACAGGGCCGGCCCCGCCGGAACGCAGAAGTGCCGCCTCCCGAGGGAAGCGGCACTTCTGGTGGCGCGCGGACTACGCGGTGATGTCCGCGAGGGTCATCCGGCCGGCGATCTCCTCCAGGAGGTCGTCGCCCGGACGCGCCTCCTCGAAGGGCGCATCGATCTCGGCGCGCTCGAGCATCTCGGTCATCCGGCGGCGACGCTGACGGGTGATGAGCGTCACCACCCGGCCCTCACGACCGGCACGGCCGGTGCGGCCGGAGCGGTGCAGGTAGGTCTTGTACTCGTCGGGGGCGTCGGCCTGGATCACCAGGTCGATGTCGTCCACGTGGATGCCGCGCGCGGCGACATCGGTGGCCACGAGCACCTGCACCCGGCCCTCGGTGAGTCGCTGCAGGTTGCGGGTGCGCTTGGCCTGGTTGAGGTCGCCATGAAGCGAGAGCGCCGGGATCCCGGCGTCGTCGAACTGCTCGGCGAGCATCTCGGCGTAGGCGCGGGTGCGGGCGAACACGAGGGTCTTGCCCTCGCGGTCCACGAGCGAGCCGAGGATGTCGGCCTTGTCGCGGTGGTCGATCACCAGCACGCGGTGGTCGATCGTGCCCGACTCCTGGGTCTCGCCGGCCACCTCGTAGACGGCGGGGTTCACGAGGAACTCCTCGACGAGCGCGGCGACCTCGCGGTCGAGGGTCGCGGAGAAGAGGAGCTTCTGGCTGCCCTCGGCAGTCCCGGTGGACGGCGCGATCCTGCGGAGGATCCGCTGCACCGGCTCCACGAAGCCCAGCTCGCACATGTGGTCGGCCTCGTCCAGCACGGTGACCATCACGTTCGAGAGGTCGAGCCGGCCCTGGTCGATGAGGTCCTCGATGCGGCCAGGGGTGCCGATCACGATGTCCACGCCCTTCTTCAGCGCACCGACCTGGCGCGCCTGGGGCACGCCCCCGTAGATCTGCGTGGTGAACAGGCCGACACTGCGCGCGATCGGCTGGATCGTGCGGTCGATCTGCAGCGCGAGCTCGCGGGTGGGGGCGAGCACGAGCGCCTGCGGGGCACGGCCGAACTGGCGCTTCTTGCCGGCCTGCGCCTGCAGCACCCGCTCCACGAGAGGAGCGCCGAAGGCGATCGTCTTGCCCGATCCGGTCCGGCCCCGGGCGAGCACGTCGCGCCCCTCGAGCACCGCGGGGATGCTCGCCGCCTGGATCGGGAAGGGGGACGCCGCCCCCATGTTCGTCAGGGTCTCGACGATGTTGGAGCCGAGGCCGAGGTCGGCGAAGGTCGTGGCGACGACCTCGTCGACGGCGACGGTCTGCGCCTCGAGGCGCTCGTGCACCACGTCCTCGGCCTGCTCGGTCGCGGCGGGGGTCCAGTCCGAACGGCTCGGACGGGGGCCGCGATCGTCACGGCGACGGTCGGATCCGCGGTCGCCCCGGTCATCGCGGCGGTCGGCACCGCGACCGTCCCGGTCGACGCGCCGCGCAGCCATCCCGGCTCCGGCGACACGCGCACCGCGACCGGCGCCGTCCGCCGCGCGGTACGAGGGCCGGACGCGGTCCGCGCCGTCGCCGTCACGCCGCGGACGGGAGTCCGTCGCGGAACGGTCGTCGCGGAAGGATCGCCGCTCGTCGGAGGACCGACGGCCGAAGCGGTCCTGGCCCCCGCGGGCGTCGTCGCGGAAGGGGCGCTCGGCACGGTAAGGGCGGTCGTTGCGCGGGGCCCGCTCGTCGCGGGTG
>JBEBWQ010000231.1:0-4026 GCA_040392075.1 Microbacterium sp. | reverse complement strand
GACGTTGAACTCGCTCCACCCCTGCAGCGTGTCGAGCATAGGGACATGCTACTGGCGGCGCCTCCGAGCGGTAAGGGGCGGGGCGGGCATCCACGTCGTCCGCCGGCTGAGCCGGGCCGGGTATGCGCGCGGCGCGCGCTGCCGTCTCGCGTCAGACGATCACTCGGTGGATCAGGGGCATCGACGGGCGTCGGTCTCTTCCCCGTGCCGTTCGTGCTGACGGGGCACTCACGGGCCGGGAGGAGAGGCTCTGCCTGCCATCCGGCGGCTCGGGATCGATGGAGAGGGCGGCAGTCCGGTCGATGCGCAGCGAGCGGATCAGGGCACCCAGGTGTCGTTGTCGATGCCGAGCTTGAAGAGCTCACCCTCCCAGAGCAGTTGCGCCCCGCCGAGGCCGACGAGACTGGCGACGATGACAGCGGCAAGCCCGAGCAGCATGCCTTTGCCGCGCCAGCCGAATCCACCGAGCAGCACGAGCATGATCAGCCCGATGAGGTGAGCGAGCACGAGCGGTACTCCGCCCCAGAACTCTGCGAAGCCCGCCATCGTCGAGTTCGCCGCCAGTGCCTTGGGCTGCTCCGTCTGCGCCTCGAACTGAGCGAGACCGTACCAACTCCACGCGACTGCCATCGCAGGGATGCCGAGAGCCGCCATGACCCAGAAGACGATACGCGCACCAGGAGAGGGGCGTCTCGTCGTCGGGTACGGGGAGGTCACAGGACCAACGTATCGCGCCCGCCGGCGCGGCTCTTCGGAGTTGGCGTCCGTGCGGGCTCCGCTCGTCCGGTCAGGCCGGGTACGGCTGCTGACGGAGCGCTCGCGCGAGGTGGGCGGCGTTCGCGGCGGCTGTGGCCGTCGCCTGGGCGACCTTCTCGGGGGTGGAGGGCAGGTCCTTGTAGTCGACGGTGTGCATCGCCTCGCCGTTCCAGTAGACGGCGCCCTGCGCGGGGATGCTGAAGCCGACGTCGTTCAGGGCCTGGAACAGGACCGCCGAGATGTGGTGGGCGCCGTCCTCATTGCCGACCACCACCGCGAGCGCGACCTTGTCGAACAGGATCGGGCGGCCCCGGTCGTCGGTCTCGCTCAGTTCCGCGTCCAGCCGTTCCAGCACGCGCTGGGCGACGCTGGAATGCTGGCCGAGCCAGGTGGGAGTCGCCAGCACCACGATGTCGGCCTCGAGCACCCGCCGGCGCAGCGCCGGCCATTCGTCGCCGTCGCCCATGTCGGCGAGGACCCCGGGGCGGATGTCATGATCGACCGCGCGGAAGCGGTCTCCGGCCACGTCGTGCTCTGCGAGCGCGGCGAGGATCTGTGCGCCGAGGATCTCGGAGCTCGACTCCTCCGGGGAGGGCGAGAGGGTGCAGGTGATCAGGAGGGCGGTGAGTTGCGGGTCCATGCGGGGCACGCTAACCGGCACCGAGGGCCGTGGCGGAGGGGGTTCCGTTCCCGGCCGGTGTGCGCTAACGCAGTCGCGCCTCCAGGTGGGCTTTCACCGCCGGCCACTCGGGCTCGAGGATCGAGTACTCCACCGCGTCGCGCAGCGTGCCGTTCCGTGCGCGGCTGTAGGCGCGGAGCACTCCGTCCTGCCGGGCGCCGAGGCGTTCGATCGCGGTGCGGGACCGGTGGTTCAGCCATTGCGTCGTCAAGCCCACCCGGTAGACCCCGAGGGTCTCGAAGGCGTGCCGCAGGAGCAGGTACTTCGACTCCGCGTTCGTGCCGGTGCCCTGGGCCGAGGGACGGTTCCAGGTGTAGCCGATGTGCAGGCGGGGGACGTCGGGGACGAGGTCGTAGTAGGTCGTCATCCCGATGATGCGGCCGCTGGCGTCGACGGCGGTGAACGGCACCATCTCCCCCTTCTCCTGCAGGGCGAGGCGCCGGTCGATCTCCGCGGCGACGCCGTCGGGTGCGGGGACGGAGGTGTACCAGGCCCGTTGCCAGAGATCCCCCTCGGCGCAGGCCTCCCGCAGCCCGTCTCCGTGCTCCCGGGCGAGGGGGCGCAGCTCGACCAGGGTGCCGGTGAGCGTGAGCGGAACGGGGGCGACGCGGAATGCCATGCCGTCATTCAAGCAGGGTCGCTTCTCCGAGGTGCGCCCGGCATCCCCAAGAAGGGGGGTGCGCGTTGTGCCGTGGCCGGACCGCCCGCGACAATGAGGCATGGACACTGAGATCAGGGGCACGGAGACCAGGAGAACAGGGGCGACCTCCCGGGCGTCCCGGACGCGTGAGGACTGGCGGGAGCTCGGCGAAGAGGTCCGGGAGCGCACGCCCTGGAGCGCGCTGGGACGGCTGAGCATCGGCGCGCGCGACCCGCTGGGCATCCTCGAACGGCAGAACGCGCTTCGCCTGCCGGATCTCGTCCCCCTCCGTCGGGAGCGGATGGCGGAGAGCCCCTTCGCCTTCTACCGCGGCACCGCGGCGATCATGGCGGCCGATCTCGGGGCCGCCCCGCACAGCGGGATCGTCGTCGCCTCCTGCGGGGACGCCCACATCTCGAACTTCGGCTTCTACGCCTCGCCGATGCGCACGCTGCTGTTCGACCTCAACGACTTCG
The DNA here is from genome assembly GCA_040392075.1 of Microbacterium sp. Classification (GTDB taxonomy): domain Bacteria; phylum Actinomycetota; class Actinomycetes; order Actinomycetales; family Microbacteriaceae; genus Microbacterium. The sequence continues at coordinate 1,475 of JBEBWQ010000231.1, read as the reverse complement.
ACGAGGCCGCCTGGGCGCCGTGGGAGTGGGATCTGAAGCGCCTGGTGACGAGCGTCGTCATCGGCGGGCAGGCCACCGAACGGGATGACGGGGTGGTGACGGCCGCCGCGCACGATGCCGTGCGGGCGTACGCCGCGACGATGGCGGTGGCCCTCCGGGAGAGCCCGCTGGCGCGCTACTACACCCATTTCGACGTCGCCGAGACCGCCGGCGAGCTCGACAAGGAGTCGCGCAGGGCGCTGAAGGAGGCGGTGAAGGAGGCGACCCGGCGCACGGGGGAGCGGGCTGCCCGGCGCCTGACCTCGGCGGACGGTGCGGAGGGGATCAGGTTCGTCGAGGACCCGCCGCGGATGACGCACGTCGACGACGCGGTCCTCTCCCGGATGAAGAACGCGTATGCGCAGTACGAGCGCAGTGCCGCCGTGGACATCCGGATGCTGCTGCGCCAGTACGAGCCGGTCGACGTGGTCCGTCGCGTGGTGGGCGTGGGCAGCGTCGGAACCCGCTGCTACATCACTCTGCTGCGCAGCCCCGACGACGACCTGCTGGTGCTCCAGGTGAAGCAGGCCGGGCGCAGCGTTCTGGAGGAGTACGGCGGCATCGAGCAGCCCGCGGAGGTCGACGACCTGATCTCCCTCGTCGGGCAGGGCGGCCGGGTCGTGGGGATGCAGCGCATCCTGCAGGCGGTCTCCGACCCTTTCCTGGGGCACATGCGGACGGTGACCGGCGACTTCTACGTGCGGCAGTTCCACGACATGAAGGGATCGATCGACCCGGAGTCGCTGAGCGACGCGGCCTTTCACCAGTATGCGCAGTCCTGTGCGGTCACCCTCGCCCGCGCGCACAGCCAGTCGGCGCCCGCCGGGGCGATCATCGCGCACATCGGCGAAGGCGATGAGGCGGCCGAGGCGCTCACCGCGTGGGCACGGGCCTACGCGGACCTGTCCCGCGCGGATTACGCGGCGTTCGTCGCGGCACCCACCGGGCCGGACCAGGGCTGAGCCCGTGGAGTGCTTCGCCGCCGGAGGGAGAGCGAGCCGACGGACGCCCTGAGCCGACGGGGGGACGGGGGAGGGGCCGGCCGGGGGACCGGTGGACCGCCTCGAGCGGTCGAAGGCCGAGTCGGTGACCGGCGCCCTCGCGAGACCCGCCCCCTTCCTTCACCCGGCCGCGGGGCGGTCGAAGGACTCCCGGACGGCGGGCTCCAGCTCCGGATAGCGGAAGGAGAAACCCGCGTCCTGGAGCCTTCCCGGGAGCACCCATCGGCTCTTCAGGATGAGCTCGGTCTCGGTGCGGATGCCGATGGCGCCGAGCTCCAGCATCCACCGCGGCATGGGCGGGCCGAAGCCTACTCCGAGCACCCGGCGCACCGTAGCCATGAACTCGGAGTTGTCGACGGGGTGCGGCGCGGCGGCATTGACGGTGCCGTCGAGAGAGGGCGTGCGCTCGAGGAAGTCGACGATGCGGGCGACGCC
>JBEBWQ010000230.1:0-4027 GCA_040392075.1 Microbacterium sp. | reverse complement strand
TCCGCTCTGGCTGGCCGCCCCTCTGGCGGGCACGGCCTGGCGGTCGTGGGTGTCGTCGGTGATGCCGAGCGCGCGCAACTGGGCCTTCTGCACGCGCTGGGAGGGGGTCTTCGGCAGCTCGTCCACGAAGCGGATGAACCGCGGCACGGCGAACGAGGGGATGCGCTGGTCGAAGTGCGCCCAGAGCTCCTCCGGGGTCACCGATGCGGACACGATGACGTAGGCCATGACCTCATCCTCCCCCGCCTCGGAGGAGGCCGGCACCGCGATGACCGCGGTCTCCCGCACGCTCGGGTGGGTGAGCACCGCGGTCTCGATCTCGTAGGAGGAGATGTTCTCTCCGCGGCGGCGAAGCGCATCCTTGAAGCGGTCGACGAAGTAGAACCACCCCTCCTCGTCCTGGCGCAGCGCGTCGCCGGTGTGGAACCACAGGTTGCGCCAGGCCTCCACGGTCTTCTCGGGCGCACCGAAGTACCCCATCGAGCAGAGGAAGGGTCTACGCGGACGGACCACGAGCTCGCCGATCTCCCCGACGGCCACCTCCTCATCGGTCTCCGGGTCGACCAGGGCGACATCGAACCACTCCGCGGCGGCCAGGCCCGCGGCCCCCGCCGGGCGGTCCTCGCCGTAGGGCGAGAGGATGGGGGCACTGGTCTCCGTGAGGCCGAACACCTCGACGAAGGCCTCGATGCCGAAGCGCTCCCTCAGCGGCCCCACCAGGCTCGCGGCGGTGGGGGCGGCGAAGACGACGCGCAGCGGGTTGTCGGCGTCGTCGGGGCGCAGCGGCTGCTTGGCGATGAAGTCCATCATCACGCCGATGAAGTTCGTCACCGTCACCCGGCTCTCCCGCAGCCAGTCCACCCAGCGGCTGGCGGAGAACCTGCGCCGCATCACGAAGCGCGCGCCGGCCACCAGGGTCGGGTAGGCGGCCATGAACTGCGCGTTGCCGTGGAAGAGCGGGGTCACCGACATCCAGGCGTCGTCGGCGGTGAGGCGCACGAGCGACACGCACTCGTCGGCGAAGAAGTACATCTGGGCGTGCGGCATCGCCACGCCCTTGCTGAGGCCCGTGGTGCCCGAGGTGAAGAGGATGGAGGCGAGGTCCTGGTGCCCGACCTCGGGCAGGGCGACCTCGGCCCCGACGGTCGACTCCTCGTCCAGCTCCTCCCAGGGACGGGCGTCCCAGCCGGCCGCGCGGAGGGCGTGCAGCGCCTCGTCGCGCGAGCCGGTGTCGACCACCCAGAAGGTGCGGATGGTGCTCGCCGCCTCGGCGATGGGCAGGAAGCGGTCGGCGTAGACGTCCTCGACGATCGCGTGCAGCGCACCGACGGTGCGCACCTGGTGGGCGAGGAAGTCGAACTCGTAGGCGGTGTTGATCGGCACCTCGACGAGGCCGCCGAGCGCGGTGGCGATCCAGGTGCGCACGAACTGCGACGAGTTGCCCGAGAGGATGATGACCCGGCTGCCCTGCTCGGCACCGCAGGAGATCAGGGTGCGGGCGACCCGCTCCCCCGCCTCGAGCATCTGGGAGTAGGTCCATATGCGGCCCTCGTCGGGGACGTCCAGCCACACTTGGTCGCCGCGGCCGGCCGCGTGATGGCGCAGCACGTGCGGGAGATTCCACTGCGTGCGATCGGCGAAGGTGGGTGTGAGATCGTCATAGGTGCGCATCGATGCGTGTCCAACTTCCCGTGCCGGTCGGTAGACGGCACCCTGGCGCCATCACCCGAAACCATGCTTTTCATAGTCAGAGATATACAGTAGCGTGGTCTCACGGTTAGCGAAAGCGAGTGCTCTGTGAAAGCTGCGGTCCTCCACGAGTTCCACACCGATCCGATCGTCGAAGACGTGGTGCTCTCGAGCCCCCTTCCGGACGAGGTGCTGGTGCGCACGGTCGCCTCCGGCGTCTGCCACACGGACCGCACCATGCAGAACGGCGCCAACCCACTGCCACTGCCGCTGTGCCTCGGCCACGAGGCCTCGGGCGTCGTCGAGGCCGTCGGGGCGAACGTCACCTACGTCCGCCCCGGCGATCGGGTCGCCACCTGCGCCTCCTCCTTCTGCGGCCACTGCCGCTGGTGTCAGGTCGGTCAGCTGCAGCACTGTGAGAACAAGGGTCGTACCCGAGCCCCCGGGCAGCCGCCACGCGCAACCGTCGGCGGCGAGCCGCTGGAGCTGTTCGTGGGCCTCGGCGGCTTCGCCGAGATGCTGCTGGTGCACGAGCGCACCCTCGTGAAGCTTCCGGACGCCATGCCCCTCGTGCAGGCCTCCCTCCTCGGCTGCGCCGGCATCACCGGCATCGGCGCCGTGCGCAACACCGCGCGGGTGCAGTCGGGCCAGACCGTCGCCGTCATCGGCTGCGGCGGCGTGGGCCTGAACGCCGTGCAGGCCGCCGTGCTCCAGGGCGCCTCCCGCATCATCGCGATCGACCGGATCCCCGCGAAGCTCGAGATGGCACGCCACTTCGGCGCCACCGACACCGTGAACGCCGGCGAGGTCGACCCCGTGGCCGCAGTGAAGGAGCTCACCGGCGGCATCGGCGTGGACCACGCGATCGAGGTCGTCGGCATCGGCCCCACCATCGAGCAGGCTTTCAGGATGCTCGACACCCGAGGCACCGCGACCGTCGTCGGAGTGGCCCACCCCGATCTGCGCGTGTCGATCCCGGCCGTGGACCTGCTCCTGGAGAAGCGCCTGCAGGGCACGAAGATGGGCTCCACCCGCTTCCGGCTCGACATCCCGTTCTACTGCGAGCTCTACCTCGAGGGTCGCCTCAAGCTCGACGAGCTGCTGAGCGAGACGATCTCCCTGGACGAGGTGCCCCGCGCCCTCGCCGACCTCGACAATCCCACCGGGGCGCGCAGCGTGGTGACGTTCGGGGCGTAGCAGTCGGCACGCACGTCCTCGACGGGGAGCCCGGGACAGGACATCACGCCGAGGGCGTCACACCTCCTCTGCTCACGCCAGGTGGGCGACCGGCAGGAACTCGCTCTCCTCTGCGGGGCGGTCGAAGCCGATGCGCACCGGCGCCCCCACCGCGAGGGCCGCAGGGTCCACCTCCGGCAACCAGAGCGAGAGCCAGGCGCCCTCCGCGGTCTCCACGATGCCGATCACGGCGTCCGGGGTGGTGACGCCGTCGCGGGAACGGCCCGGTGTGATCGTCCACGAGACCAGGGATCCGACTCCGGAGGCCTCGCGCCACTCCAGGTCATCCGCCTGGGTCACCGCGCACCGCACGGCGGAAGGCTCGGACCATTCCCTGGAGGAGGGCGAGTAGCGCAGCAGCAGGACGCCGCGCGCGGCGGCGTCGAAGAAGGGTGCGGAGAAGTCGTCACGGACGACGGAGGCGAGGGACATCGCGATCAGCCTTTCCGGTGCGGGCTCAGGACGAGCGTGGAGTGGAAGTCGAGCACGCCGCCGTTGCCGGAGACCATGTCGACGTCGTGGCGGTCGACCTGGCGGTCGCCGCCCTGGCCCCGGGCCTGGATGACGGCCTCGGACAGTGGGGTCATGCCCCACATGTAGAAGCTCGACAGCTCCCCGCCGCCGGTGTTGGTCGGGAGACTCCCTCCGGGTGCCAGCGCACCGGAGGCGGCGAGTTCGCCACCCTCGCCCTTGGCGCAGAAACCGTAGTCCTCGAGGGTGACCAGGGTCGTATAGGTGAAGCAGTCGTAGATCTGACGGATGTCCACCTCGGACGCCGTCAACCCGGCCATGCGCAAAGCGTCGGCCCCGGACTGCTTCGACCCAGTGACGAGGCCGAAGTCGCTGTCCCGATGGTTCGTGTAGCCGGGGTGCGCCTGCCCCCAGCCCCAGACATGCACGGGCGGTTGAGCGAGGGCGGCGGCGCGCTCGGCGCTGGTGACGATGATCGCCACGGCGCCGTTGCTCACCAGGCAGCAGTCCAGCAGCCGCAGGGGGTCGGCGATCATCCGGGAGGACTGGTGGTCGTCCAGGGTGATCGGCTCGCGCATCTGCGCCCGCGGATTCATCGTCGCCCACTGCCGGGCGGCGACGGCCACCGCAC
>JBEBWQ010000229.1:0-4042 GCA_040392075.1 Microbacterium sp. | reverse complement strand
GCACTTCGACGCCACTGCGCGGCTATGCCATTACGGCCCCGACGCGGCGCCGCTGCGTCGTCGCTCGCGCGAGCGGACCCCGGTCGCATGATCGCATCCTCCGGCCGGCATGCCGGCAAGCGCCTCTCGCCCTGGCGCGTGAGCCTGGCGGTGCTCATCGTGCTCGTCGCGGCCGCGGGCATCGCCTTCGTCCCGTGGTACGTCGCCCTGCGCGCGGAGATCGCCGGGGTGGAGACCGGGCCGCGCTGGTTCGGCGGCTACTTCGACGCGACCGCCGCGCACGTCTCCGAGGTCCCCTCCCCCGCCTCCGAGGACGAGCGGACCGTGCTGCTGTCGTTCGTCGTCGCCGCCGCCCCGGACACCTGCACCCCGTCGTGGGGCGCCGCGTACAGCCTCGCCGAGGCCGGGCGCGAGATCGACCTCGACCGGCGGGTGGACCGGCTGCGCCGCGACGGCGCGCACGTCGCGGTGTCGTTCGGCGGGGCGATCAACACCGAGCTCGCCAGCGCCTGCTCGAGCGTGACCGGCCTGGTCTCCGCCTACGGCGCGGTGATCGACCGCTACGACCTCACCACGATCGACCTCGACGTCGAGTTCGGCAACCTCTCGGACACCGCCGCCGGTGAGCGCCGGGCGCAGGCGGTCGCCGAGCTGCAGGAGCGGCGGCGGTCCACGGGCAGCGACCTGCAGGTGTGGCTGACACTCCCGGTCGCCGTCGACGGGCTGACCGCGGAAGGGCTCGTAGCGGTGGAGCAGATGCTCGCCGCGGGCGTGGACCTCGCGGGCGTGAACGTCATGACCATGAACTACGGCGTCGACCTCGGCCGCCGTTCCCTGGCGGACGTGTCGATCGACGCCCTGAACGCCACCCGGGATCAGCTCGCCCGGCTCTGGGATCGTCATGGCATCCTGCTGCCCGCCGAAGGCGCCTGGGCGGTGCTAGGCGCCACCCCGATGATCGGTCAGAACGATGTGGCCGCCGAGGTGTTCACCCTCGCCGATGCCGACAGGCTCAACGCCTTCGCCCACGAGAAGGGGCTCAAGCGCATGTCGATGTGGTCGCTCAACCGCGATCGCACGTGCGGGCCGAACTACCCCAACCTCACGGTCGTCTCCGACGCCTGCAGCGGGGTGGACCAGGGATCGGCGACCTTCGCCGCCGCGCTCTCGAAGGGGTTCGCCGACGAGTCCGCCGCCCCCGCCCCCGTCCTCCCGTCGCGCGCGCCGGTGCCCGACGACCCGAAGACCGCGCCGTACCCGCTCTGGAACCCGACCTCGGGCTACTCCGCCGGCGTCCGGGTGGTCTGGCACGGCTACGTCTACCAGGCGAAGTGGTGGACCTCCGGCGGCGTCCAGCCCGACGACCCCACGATGGCCCAGGATCAGACCCCCTGGGTGCTGGTCGGCCCGGTGATGCCCGATGACGAGCCCTTCGCCCTGCCCACCGTCCCTCCCGGGACGTACTCCGACTGGTCGGCCGATGCCGTCTACGAAAAGGGCATGCGGGTCGTGTTCGAGGGCACGCCCTATCAGGCCAAGTGGTGGACCCGCGGCGACCTGCCGACCGAGGGGATCACCGACCACGACCGCTCGCCGTGGGAGCTCCTCGACGAAGGGACCGTCGCGCCCTCTCCCTCGCCCTCCGGCGCACCGTCCGGCTGAGCGCTCGGCGGTGCTACGGCAGCGGCACGCCGCTCTCGTCCGTCTGCGGGGTGAGACGGTAGCCGACGCCCCGGACCGTCTCGATGTACCGCGGATCGGCGGGGTGGTCGCCGAGCTTGCGGCGGAGGTTGGCCATGTGGGCCTCGATCGCGCGCTTGTCGGGTTCGCCGACGAAGTAGGAGGTGGCGAAGGCGTCCCCGCGCAGCACGAGCGCGAGGTCGGACTTGCTGCGCACCCGCCGGCGGGACTCGAGGAGCGTCGCGAGCAGGTCGAACTCCGTCGGGGTGAGATCGACCTCCTTCTGCGCGACGACGACCGTGTGGGTGTCGAGGTTGAGACTGAGGTCGCGGTGCGTGTGCCACTGGTTGTGCCCGTCCTCCGTGAGCGGGCGCCGCGCGGCGACGGGGTTGCGAGCGGACGCGCTGGCCTCGGCGGCCTCGCCTCGGGTGCGCCGGGTGGCGGGCATCGACGTCATGGACGGGGCGGCGACCCGGACGGAGAGCGTGTCGATCGGCGCGGGAGCCTCTTCGACGAGGACCGCGGCGGCACTCGCGTCCTGGTCCTGGGCCTGGCGCTCCATGCGGGGGCGGCGCAGCATCGCCTCGATGCGCGCACGCAGCTCACGTGGGCGGAACGGCTTCACGATGTAGTCGTCGGCGCCCGAGCCCAGGCCCAGCACCACGTCGGCCTCCTCCGCCAGGGCCGAGAGCATGAAGATGAAGGTGGTGCTCACCTTCCGGATGCGCCGGGCCACCTCGAAGCCGTCGATGCCGGGAAGATTGACGTCGAGCGTGGTGATGAGGGGCTGGTGCTCCTCCACCGCCCGCAGGCCCTCGAGGCCGTTGTCCACGGCCACCGTCGTGAAACCGGCTGCCTGGAGCACCTCCTCCAGGACCGAGCGGACGTCCGGGTCGTCCTCGATGATCACGGCGGTGTGCGCGGCGTCGGGATCAGTCATGGATGCGGCTCGTCTCCGGTGCTCGGTGGCAGGGGACTTCCGTCAATCGGCAGCTGGCCGACTTACCCCCTTTGGCCATGATAACCATCCTCCTGATGGGGAGCCACCAAGAGCGCCACAGGACCTGCCTCAAAGCGACGCGATGCCCCGGCGAATGGTGACCGTCCGCGCCGCATCGGCGTCCAGGTCCTCGTCGTCCACGGCGACGCCGACCGGTCGCTCCAGCTCGATGTCCCACCAGGCATCGGCCAGGTCCTCGGCCAGGCCCCGCCCCCACTCCACGACCACCACGGAGCGGGCGGCGTCGATGCCCAGGTCGTCGAGCTCCGCCGCCGAGCCCAGCCGGTAGGCGTCGACGTGCACGAGGGGGGCGCCCCCGACGAGCGAGGGGTGGGTCCGGGCGATCACGAAGGTGGGGCTCTGCACGGGGCCGCGCACGCCCAGACCTTCGGCGAGCCCTCGGGTGAACGTGGTCTTCCCCGCGCCCAGGGGTCCGGTGAGGATGAGCAGGTCGCCGGCCGCGAGCTCCGCGCCGATGAGCCGCCCCAGCTCCTCCATGGCGCTCGCGGTGCCGATCTCGTGCCGGCCGATGAGAGCGTGCAGGGCGTCCGCGCTCACGAGGACTCCGCCGCCCCGCAGGCGCACGGCCCCTCGGCGATGACCTGCGCCATGGCGAGACCGGCGTCATGGGTCATCGTCAGGTGGAGCGCGGTGATGCCCTTCTCCCGCACCGCCTCGGCCGTGGTTCCGCTGAGGAGGAAATGCGGCTTGCCGGAGGCGTCGGAGGCGATCTCGATCTCGGTCCAGTGCACGCCGTCGGAGCCGCCGAGGGTCTTGATCAGCGCCTCCTTCGCCGCGTAGCGGGCGGCGAGCGAGCCGAGCTTCAGGCCCCGCTCCCCGGGCGCGAACAGTCGCTCGAGCAGCCGCGGCGTCCGGGCGAGGGTGCGCTCGAACCGCGGCACGTCCACCAGGTCGATGCCCGTGCCCAGGATCACGCCCGTTCCCCCGTCATCCGCGCAGCCTCCTCGACGGCCTACTCGACCGTGACCGACTTGGCGAGGTTGCGCGGCTGGTCCACGTCCAGGCCCTTGGCGGTGGCCAGCTCCATCGCGAAGATCTGCAGCGGCACCACGGTCAGCAGCGGCTCGAACATCGGTCCCGCCAGCGGGACGCGGATCACCTCGTCGGCGAAGGGGAGCACGGAGGCGTCCCCCTCCTCCGCCACCGCGATCACCCGGGCTCCGCGGGCGCGGATCTCCTCGATGTTCGAGACGACCTTGGCGTGCAGCAGCGCGGAGTGGCGCGGCGAGGGAACGATCACGAACACCGGCTGGCCCGGCTCGATCAACGCGATCGGTCCGTGCTTCAGCTCGCCGGCGGCGAAGCCCTCGGCGTGGATGTAGGAGATCTCCTTGAGCTTGA
>JBEBWQ010000228.1:0-4084 GCA_040392075.1 Microbacterium sp. | reverse complement strand
CACGAGGTCATGCAGCGCCGCTGGGACAGCTGCCAGACCGCGATGGACAACCTCGCGGAGTTCATCAAGAAGCAGGACGTGGACGTGCTCGTCATCGTCTCCAGCGACCACAAGGAGACCTACAACGACGAGCTGCTCGCGCCGTTCGGCATCTACTGGGGCGACTCGGTCGCCCACGTGCCGTTCACCCAGGAGCAGCTGGACGAGATGGCCGACGGCCTCGCCGAGGCCGCGATGGGCGACGTGCCGGATCACGCGATCGAGCGTCCCACCCACCGCGCGCTCGCGCACCACCTGATCCAGGGCGTGCAGGGCGAGGACTTCGACGTGGCCGCCAGCGAGATCCTGCCGATGGGCCGTTACGAGAACCGTGGCATCCCGCACGGCTACGGCTTCATCTACCAGCGCTTCATGGGCGAGGACTCCACCGTCCCGTTCGTGCCGGTGTTCATCAACACCTTCTGGGACCCGAACCCGCCGTCGGCCAAGCGCTGCTACGACTTCGGCCGGGCGCTGGGCCGCGCCATCCAGTCCTTCCCGGAGGACCTGCGCGTCGGCATCGTCGCCTCCGGCGGCCTCAGCCACTTCGTCGTCGACGAGAAGCTGGACACCGAGTTCATCGAGGCGATGAAGAACCACGACGCGGAGTACCTGCGCAACGTGCCGGCCTCGGAGATGATGTCGGGCGCCTCGGAGCTGCGCAACTGGATCGCCGTCGCCGGCATCGCCGACGAGACGGGCCTGCAGGTCACGGGCATCGACTATGAGCCCTGCTACCGCACCGAGGCCGGGACCGGCAATGCGATGGGCTTCATCACCTGGGAGCGTGCCTGACGATGACCTCCGATTCCGCTTCGATCATCGCCGCATTGCGCGAGCTGGACAGCTGCGCGGTGTCGGACGCCCTGGACACCCTGGGACTGCCGGGCGCCACCACGGCGCTGGATCCGATGTGGCCGGTGGGCCGGACGGTCGCGGGGCGCGTGCGCACCGTCACCGCCGCGCCCAAGGCCACGGCGGGACCGGCGACGCACATCGCGACGCCGCTGGTGACGATCGCCGAGCGGGATGACGTGGTGGTCATCGACAACCACGGCCGCGTCGACGTGTCGTGCTGGGGGGGCATCCTCGCCGAGGGCGCCACCCAGCGCGGCATCGCCGGCGTGATCGTCGACGGCGCCTGCCGCGACGTGCAGGAGAGCGAGGCCCTGGGCCTGCCGGTGTTCGCCCGCAAGGCGGTCCCGGTCAGCGCCCGCGGCCGGATCGTGCAGCAGGCGATGGACGAGCGGATCCAGGTCGCCGGCGTCTCGGTGGCCTCCTTCGACTACGTCATCGCGGACGTCAACGGCGTGGTCTTCGTGCCCGTCGCCGACGCCGAGCGCGTGATCTCCCTGGCCCGGCGCATCGCCGACCGCGAGGCCCGCATGGCCGAGGCGGTCCGCAGCGGCCGCGACATCAGCGAGGTCATGCACGATTCCCAGTTCCCCACCGTCACTGCAGAATAGGCCCGTCGCGGCACGCTAAGCGCGGCAGAATAAGCACTGTCACTGCAGAACACGCACCGTCCTCGCGGAGGAGAGACCATGACCGAAGACATCATCGAGCGGTACCGGAAGATCGGCACCGCCACCATCTCCGACGCCCTGGACAAGCTGGGCCGCCCCGGGAGCCTCCTGGGCCTGGCGCCGCTGTCGGACGACCAGCGCATGGTCGGCCGCGCCTTCACCGTGCGCTACATCAGCGCGCAGGTCCCGGCCGGCACCGTCGGCGACTTCATCGACCAGGTGGAGCCCGGCCAGGTGGTCGTGCTCGACAACGACGGGCGCCTGGACGCGACCGTGTGGGGCGACATCCTCACCGCCGTCGCGCACCACCGCGGCATCGCCGGCACCGTGATCGAGGGCGTCTGCCGCGACACCGACCGCGCGCTGTCGCTCGGCTACCCGATCTACAGCAAGGGCCGTTTCATGCGCACCGGCAAGGACCGCGTGGAGGTCGCCGAGGAGCAGGGCCCGGTCACCATCGGTGGCGTCTCCGTGCGCCCCGGCGACATCCTCATCGGCGACAGCGATGGCGTCGTGGTCGTGGCGACGGAGATCGAGGACGAGGTCATCGAGATCGCCGAGATGATCGAGGAGCGCGAGGCGGGGATCCTCGCCGCCGCGCTGAACGGCGCGACCATCGCCGAGGCCCGCGCGCAGTTCGGCTACCACACGCTGCAGACCCCGGGAGCATGATGAGCGACCCGATCGCCGATGCCGAAGAGCTCCTGACGCTGGGCTCGGCCACGCTGTACGAGGCCTCCAAGAGCGACCTGTTCCTCGACCCGGCGTTCCGGCCGGCGTGGGACGGTGCGCAGATCGTCGGTCGCGCGATCCCGGTGCAGGCGCAGGCGGGGGACAACCTCGCCCTGCACCACGCGATCGCCGCGGCCGGCCCCGGGGATGTGCTCGTGGTGAACGCGGGCGGGTCCGAGTACGGCTTCTGGGGCGAGGTCATGGCCGTCGCCGCTCAGGCGCGCGGCATCGCGGGCCTGGTGATCGACGGCGGCGTGCGCGACACGGTGCAGCTGGCCGAGCTGGGCTTCCCCGCCTTCAGCACCTGCATCTCGATCCGCGGCACCGGCAAGGACTGGGCGGGCACGGTCGGCGTGCCGATCAGCCTGCGCGGGCGGGTCGTCCACCGCGGGGACGTTGTCGTGGCCGACCGCGACGGCGTCGCCATCCTGCCCGCCGCGCGCTACGGGGAGATCCTCGAGGCCGCCCGCGAGCGCTTCCTCAAGGAGGAGGCCTACATGGCCCGCCTGCGCGCCGGCGAGCTGACCCTGGACGTCTACGGCTTCCGCCCCCTGGGCGACCCGGTGACGCTGGCCGACCCGGTGACACCGGGCGCCCCCCTCGTCCTGCCCGCGGGCCAGGACGATCCGCAGAGCAACTGACGGGAGTACCCCATGAGCGACGACGCGCAGGAGCGCCTGGACCTCTTCCGGCAGGCCGCCGGACGCTTCGCCTCGGGCGTGACCGTGGTCACCACTGAGAACGAGGGCTTCCTCTACGGCCTCACCGCGACCTCGTTCGTGTCGCTGTCGCTGAACCCGCTGCTGGTGACCGTCTCGGTCAACGTCAACAGCCCGATCCTCGACGAGATCCGGCAGAGCGGGCACTTCGCGATCAACGTGCTCGCCAGCGACCAGCAGCACGTCTCGGCCTACTTCGCCACCCGCGGACGCGGGAAGAGCGAGGGCCGTTTCGAGGGGATCGAGACGCAGGTCGAGAGCACGGGGGTGCCGATCGTCACCGGTGCGCTCAGCTGGTTCGACTGCACCGTGTACACCACGCTCGACGGCGGCGATCACACGATCCTCGTCGGCGAGGTGGCGGCCGCCGGCGGCGGCACGGGCGAGCCGCTGATGTACATGTCGGGCAAGTACCGCGAGCTCAGCCCTGCCGAGGAGAAGGCCGCCGAGGAGAAGGCCGCCGAGGCGGACATCCAGCGCATCGCCGACTCCCTCTCGATTCAGCTGCACATGCACGGCATGACCGCGCAGCAGGTGCTGGAGGCGCAGCAGGCGCTGCTGCCGGCGGCCGCGGCCCTGGCCGCGCGCAACGCGACGGAGGCCCAGATCGCCGGGCTGCGCGAGCTGGTGGAGGAGGCGGAGGCCGTCGTCGGCGACCCCGCGGCCTGGAACCCCCTGGCGATGGAGTTCCACCAGCGGCTCGGCCGGATCAGCGGCAACCCGGCGATCGACGCCGGCGTGCAGGCGCTCGGCCAGTCGCGGGAGAGCGTGCTCGCGCCGCGCACGGTGACCGAGCGCGCACGGCGCACGATGCTCGCCTTCCACGAGGTGCTCGAGGCGATCGCCGCCCGCGACGAGGACGCCGCCCGCCGGCTGATGGCCGCGCACCTGGCCCGCGTCGCCGAGAACCTGTCGGACTGAGGTCCGTTCCGCGGCCCGCGCCCGTCGCGGCCCGCGCCGCACGATCGGGGTGCCGCGGAGCGGAACCCTCTGCTGGAACCATCTGGAGAACCGGAAGTGAGACATGTCGGACACCTTTGACGCAGACGTCCTGATCATCGGGTCGGG
>JBEBWQ010000227.1:0-4088 GCA_040392075.1 Microbacterium sp. | reverse complement strand
ATCTCCGGCCGTCGCGGGCGGAGATCGCACAGCTCGTGGGGCACTCCGCGCACGGCGAGCTCGGAGCCCCCGGGCCCGCGGCCTCAGGCCCCCGCGAGCTCCCGCGTCACGGCCACCCAGTCGTCGAGCAGCGCGCGGGCGCCGCCGCCGTCGACCGCGGCCTCCGCACGCGCGTAGCCCTCCTTCAGCCGCTCGACGATCGGGCGCTGGGCCAGCGCGGCGTCCTGGGCGAGCTCGTAGGCGACGATGCCGGCGGCGGCGTTCAGCAGCACGATGTCGCGCACCGGGCCGCGCTCCCCGTCGAGGGTGCTTCGCAGCACGCCGGCGTTGTGCTCCGGGGACCCGCCGATCAGGTCCGCCATGTCGGCGAGGGGGATGCCGAGATCGCGCGGATCGAGGTCGTGCTCGTGGATGTCGCCGCGGGTCACCTCCCAGATGCGGCTGTGGCCGGTCGTGGTCAGCTCGTCCAGCCCGTCGTCCCCGCGGAACACCAGGGCCGTCGCGCCGCGGGTGCGGAACACCCCGGTGATGAGCGGCACCCGTTCCAGCTGGGCCACGCCCACGGCGTTGGCCTCGGCCCGCGCCGGATTGCACAGCGGACCGAGCATGTTGAAGACCGTGGGCACACCGAGCTCCGCCCGTACCGCCGCGGCGTGCTTGAACCCGGGGTGGAACGCCGCCGCCCACGCGAAGGTGATGCCGACCCGGTCGAGCACCGCGGCGACCCTCTCCGGGGGCAGCGAGAGCTCCAGTCCGAGCGCGCCGAGCACGTCGGACGCGCCCGAGGCGGAGCTCGCCGCCCGGTTGCCGTGCTTGACCACGGGGATCCCGGTCGCGCCGATGACGATCGCCGCGGTGGTGGACACGTTCACGGTCCCGAACCGGTCCCCGCCGGTGCCGACGATGTCCAGCACGTTCGCATCGACTGGTAACGGCTGCGCGGCCTCGAGGATGGCGTCCCGGAAGCCGACGACCTCGTCGACGGTCTCGCCCTTGGCGCCCAGCGCGACGAGGAAGCCGGCCAGCTGGGCCGGTGTCGCCTCACCCCGCATCACCTGCCGCATGGCCCACGTCGACTCCCCCACGCTGAGATCGCGGCCGGCGAGGAGGGAGCTGAGGACATCGGGCCAGGTGAGTGCATCCGCCATGCCTGCGATCCTATCCGCGGCGGCGGAACGGACGGCGACGCGAGCCGCCCGGGCGTTCAGCGGGAATATGCCGGATACGGGGCAAACTCGCAGCTGTTTCTTAGGTTCCCCTAAGTGATAGCCGAAGCGAAATGCCTCCTCAGGTGCAAAAATCGGGCGCGCGGATCGGCCATAATGGAACGGTGACGACTTCAGCGACCTATGCCCCGGCGGCGAGAAACATCAAGCGGCCCAACCCGGTTGCCGTCGGCACCATTGTCTGGCTCGGCAGCGAGGTGATGTTCTTCGCGGGTCTCTTCGCGATCTACTTCACCATCCGCGCCACCTCGCCGGAGCTGTGGGCCGAGCGCACCGGCGAACTGAACGTGGTTTTCGCGGCGGTCAACACCGCGATCCTGGTGGCCTCCTCGTTCAGCTGCCAGATGGGGGTGTTCGCCGCCGAGCGTCTGCAGCCGTACAGCTCGAAGAAGCGCGGCTGGCTGGGCTGGGGCATGGTCGAGTGGTTCTGGCTCACCTTCGCCCTCGGCGCGATCTTCGTCTCGGGCCAGGTGTGGGAGTACGCCACGCTGGTCGCCGAGGGCATGCCGATCCAGGCCGACTCCTACGCCTCGGCGTTCTACATCACCACGGGCTTCCACGCGCTGCACGTCACCGGCGGCCTGATCGCCTTCCTGCTGGTGATCGGCCGGGCCTACGCCGTCAAGAACTTCACGCACAAGGAGGCGACCTCCTCGATCGTTGTGTCCTACTACTGGCACTTCGTCGACGTCGTCTGGATCGTGCTGTTCTTCGTCATCTACTTCCTGAAATAAGAGAGCGGAGCTGATCCCGAAATGGCACGAGAGAAGAAGCACCGCTCACAGGGCCGCCGCAGCCCCCTGGCTGCCGCGGCGCTGATCGGCGCCGGCCTGCTCATCACCGGCGGCATCTACGCCGGCGCGTCCGCGGCGATCGCCGCGACCGACACCAGCGCCGCCGCCACCGCGCACGTCTCCGTGGAGGAGGGCGAGATCCTGTTCCAGGCCAACTGCGCGAGCTGCCACGGCCTCGACCTGCAGGGCACCGCGAACGGCCCGAGCCTCTACGGCGTCGGGGAGCTGGCCACCGAGTTCCAGCTGGCCACCGGGCGCATGCCGCTGCAGATGCAGGGTCCCCAGGCGCCGCAGAAGCCGGTCCAGTTCACCCAGGATCAGATCCTGTCGATGTCGGCCTATGTGCAGTCGGTGGCCCCCGGCCCGTCCTACCCCGCCGATCGGATCCTCGACGGACAGGGCGACGTCTCGCACGGCGCCGAGCTGTTCCGCGTCAACTGCGCCATGTGCCACAACGTCGGCGGCGCCGGCGGCGCCCTGACCGAGGGCAAGTGGGCTCCGGCCCTCACCTCGACCAGCGCCCTGCACATGTACGCGGCGATGGTCACCGGTCCGCAGAACATGCCCGTGTTCGGCGACATGAACCTCAGCGAGGAGGACAAGCGCGACATCATCTCCGCCCTCCTCTTCCAGCAGCAGGAGGTCTCCGTCGGCGGGTTCACGCTCGGATCGCTCGGCCCGGTCTCCGAGGGCCTCTTCGTCTGGATCTTCGGCATCGGCGCTCTCATCGCCGTGACCGTGTGGATCACGGCGAAGTCCAACTGACGCTTTTACATCGAAGAGGAACGCACGAGGAGCACCATGGCACACGACGACGATTCGCAGGCTCTCGAGAGGGCTCAGCGGCCCTCCTCGGGTCTGGCCGTCGCAGTCAGCGATCCTGCGCAGAACCCCGGTCTGCCGCCGCACCGCGAGCGGATGACCGACAAGGACCCGCGCGCCATGAAGGCGGCGGTGCGCACGGTCTACACCCTCTTCTACCTCTCGGTCGCGGGGAGCCTGTGGGCGGTGGCCGCCTACATGCTCTTCCCCATCGAGAGCGGCGCGCTGATCGACGTGCGCAACAACAACATGTTCATCGGCCTCGGCATCGCCCTCGCCCTGCTCTCGCTGGGCATCGGCGCGATCCACTGGTCCAAGGCGATCATGTCCGACAAGGAGCACGTCGAGCCCCGTCACGCCACCCGGGGCAGCCAGCCCACGCGCGAGGCGGCGGTCCAGGCCTTCGCCGAGGCCAACGAGGAGTCCGGCTTCGGGCGCCGCACGATGATCCGCAACTCGCTGTTCGCCGCGCTGGTCGCGTCGATCATCCCCGGTGTCACGCTCTTCCGCGGCCTCGCGCCGTTCAGCTCCCCCGAGCACCCGCACGCCGGCGATCCGGTGTATCTCCTCAGCCACACCATGTGGGACACCGGGATGCGCCTGGCGCGCGACCCCGACGGCACCCCGATCCGTGCCGCCGACGTCACCCTGGGCTCGGCCTTCCAGGTCATCCCGGAGCCGCTCGCGTCGCTCAGCCACCACGACGGCTACCTCGAGGAGAAGGCCAAGGCCATCGTCCTGCTCATGCGCCTGCGCCCCGAGCAGCTCATCGAGTCGGAGGAGCGCAAGGACTGGTCGTACAACGGCATCGTCGCGTACTCCAAGGTCTGCACGCACGTCGGCTGCCCCGTCGCCCTCTACGAGCAGCAGACGCACCACCTGCTGTGCCCCTGCCACCAGTCGCAGTTCGACGTCACCGACCACGCCAAGGTCATCTTCGGCCCGGCCGCGCGTCCGCTGCCGCAGCTACCGATCACCGTCGACGACGAGGGCTACCTCGTCGCCCGCAGCGACTTCACCGAGCCCGTCGGTCCGAGCTTCTGGGAGCGTCATTGAGCACCGCAACTGTGAGGGAAGACACCTCCAAGGACAGCAAGCCCCTCGGCGGCCGTTTCGTCGGCGGTGCCGCCAACTACCTCGATGAGCGCACCAGCCTCTCCGGCCTGGTGAAGGAGCTCGGCCGGAAGATCTTCCCCGACCACTGGTCCTTCATGCTCGGCGAGATCGCGCTGTGGAGCTTCGTCGT
>JBEBWQ010000226.1:0-4099 GCA_040392075.1 Microbacterium sp. | reverse complement strand
ACTACTGGGACGAGGATCGCATATCCGAATCGGGTCGGCGCAAGCTCGAGCAGGCACGGGAGCAGCGTCGTCGCCTGCTCCCCCTCACCGTGGCGTCGGCTTCCTGATGAAGGTCTACGAAGCCTTTGCCGGTGCGCTTCTCGAGCACGGGATCGACACCCTCTTCGGACTGATGGGCGATGCCAACCTCGCTTACCTCGCCGAGTATCAGGACCGGGGCGGCCGGTTCGTCGCAGCCGTCCACGAGGGCAACGCCGTCGGCATGGCCGACGCCTGGCACCGGCGCACCGGACGGGTGGGGATCGCTTCGATCACCCACGGCCCCGCGCTCACCAACACCATGACCCATCTAGTGGAGGCGGTGCGGGCCGGTAGCCCGCTTGTGGTCGTCACCGGGGCGACGCCGCTCGAGCCGACCCATTTCCAGCGACTTGACCTGTCTGCCACGGCCTTGGCCGCCGGTGCGGGGTTCGAGCCTGTCAGCAGGCCTACGAACCTGGTCCGCCACCTCAATCGTGCGCTGCAGCGCGCCGTCTCAGAGCGGCGTCCGATCGTGCTCGACCTGCCGATCTGGATGCTCGATGAGGATGCCGGCCCGCAGCGCGCGATCGCGCCCCCGCTGCCTCCTGGTCGCCAGGCGTCGGACATCGACAGCCTGGACGGAGCGCTTGGCCTGATCAGCACCACCCCGCGCCCGATCATCCTGGCAGGGCGTGGCGCTTACGAGTCTGGAGCCCGCGAAGCGCTCATCGAGCTCGCCGAACGTGTGGGCGGAGCGCTGGCCACCACACTGTGGGCGCGGGACATGTTCGACGGGCATCCCAGTAACATCGGCATCTACGGAAACCTCGCGCACCCCGTCGCTTCCGCCGCGATCGGCGACGCGACGGGAGTGATCGCGTTCGGGGCGAGCCTGAACCCGCTTACGACATACCGCGGCGAGCTCACTCGAGGCAAGAAGATCGTCCAGATCGACACCGATCCCGGTCGGTTCGGGTGGTTCGTCGGAGTGGATCAGGCGATCTCGGGTGACGCGCGCCTGGTTGCTGAGGCCATCAACGAGGTCCTGGCGGAGATCGAGCACGAACCCGTCAGCGGGTGGATCGCGGGCGTGCAGAACGCTCTGGCCACGCGCGATCCGCGGGAAGACTTCCAGGATCGCTCGGGGACGGACACGCTCGACGTCCGCACCGCGGCCATCGCGGTCAACGCACTCCTTCCCGCGCAGCGCACCGTGGTGGCGGACGTGGGCCGTTACATCCGGGGCTCGCTGACCTACCTGCCCGTTCCCGGCCCGCGGAACTTCGTGGGGATGGGGGCATTCGGCTCGATCGGGCTCGGCCTCGCCGGGGCGATCGGGGCGAGCGTCGGCGCGCCGGACGAGCTGACCGTGCTCGTCGTGGGCGACGGGGGTCTCATGATGCATCTCGCGGAGTTCACGACCGCCGTGCGTGAGAAGCTCCCGCTCCTGATGCTCGTTTTCAATGACGGCGCATATGGCGCCGAATACGACAAGCTGCTGGCGGGCGGCGCGGACCCGCGTTACTCGCTGGTCGAGTGGCCGGACTTCGTGGACGTGGCCCGGGCTTTCGGCGGCCAGGGCCTCACCGTGCGCACCCTGTCCGACCTCGAAGCGCTGCCCGGTCTGCTCACCGCGATGAACGGACCGATTCTGGTCGACATCCGCCTCGATCCGACCATCCTGTAGCCAACGTCACGGGCGACGGGGTCAGGCCTTTTCGGGCCTGGCCCCGTCGCCCCGATCTCTTCAGATGTCTCGGAGGTTCCTGGAGCCGCGGTTCCACGAACGACGGTGGAGGTGCACAGGTGTGTTCCCGCGGATCCTCGATCATCTCTTCGACGGGTCTTCGATCATCTCTCTGAGGTGCTCGCTCATCGCTACGCCGGCGCGTTCCGCATCGCCCGACTCGTTGGCGTCGACGATCATCTCATGGGATTGGGTCACCCCGCGCGCATGATCGGCCGACGAGATGGGGGTGAACTTCAGCGACTGCACAGAGCGCAATGCTCGAACAGACGCGCGCAGCGCTCGATTGTGGCAAGCCTCCGCGACAAGAAGGTGGAAGTCCAGCGACGAGTCCGTAAAAGAACGGGGGTCTTCGAGATGCGCCTCTGCGTCCCCGATGGCTGCGCGGAGTCGCGATATGTCCTCGGGCTCGGCCCTCAGCGCCGCGAGCCGCGCGATCAGGGGCTCGATGGTCAGCATCGCGTCCACCACCTCGTGCCAGGTGATCCCCTGCAGATACAACTGCACGGACAGTGCGTCGGCGAACCTGTCGGGATCGGCCTCCGCGATCCTCAGCCCGCCACCGGCGCCCACCTTGACCTCGACGATGCCCTGGACTTCGAGGGAGCGGATGGCATCGCGGATCGTGACGCGGCTCACCCCGAAGCGCTCGGCAAGGTCGGCTTCCGTGCCCACCCAGTCACCGGATCGCATGCCGTTGAAGAACGCCTGCTTGATCTGCGCCACGACATCTTCGGAGGCGCGCATATTCCGGATCTGCTTCCAGGCCCCTACCTTCGCCTGTGCCATGGTGCGCCTCTCTGTCGATCGTCGCATCGACGATCGGTCTGCTCGGGTGGAGACAAGAAATCCTGAAACCCACAAAGATACAATGATAAGACTGATTGCGATGGAAGCTCCAGCCGGGGCATGAACATCCTATTTGATAACGAGGGGGCTGTGATGGAACGGTGGTGGAGCGCTGAGTCCCGCCCTTATGGGACAGAGCGCCGTCGCCGGAGACGTCGTGGATCGGTCGAGTGTGCAGCACGCGGTCGACGCTGTCGCCGGCGCCGTCGGGCCGATCGCCTTTCTGGTCGACAGTGCCGGCTGCGGCCAGCCTACGGCGCCATTGGACGCGTGGATGCCGAGGAACCGTGGACGGCTCAGGTCGTGAGCGTCCTCGGTGCTCCTGTCGGGTGTCACTCCCGCAATGCGCGAGCGTGGCCGCGGACGGAGCGTGACCATCGTCTCGATGGCCGGCCTCATGATCGCCGGGCTCGTCCGCGTACCGTGTCTTGTCGTCGGTCCTGATCCGGCTGTTGCAGTACGTCCACGAAGGAAATCGGGACGCCGGCCTCGCCGTCATCGTGGTGCACCCGGGTTCCATCGTCCCCGACATGGTGCTGACCTCGATGACAGCCCTCGCGGTGCTGTGTCGTTCCGACGGACTCGACCTCTGTTGTGCCGCGGCAGACCTCGCCGGGGTCGGTGCGCAGGCGGTCAGTCTCGCGACCGGCGCCTGCGACGTGCCGGCGGGGCGATTCCTCCGGGATATCGAGGCTCCCCCGCTCCTCTCGAGGAGGGGGTCGTCCTCAGAACAGTGGGGTCCCGCTCTCCCACAGCTGGGTGATGCCAGCGTCGGTGAAGAGCCATCCGTCGCCGCTCCGTGCGGCGCGATAGCTGGCGCGCAGTCCTCGCGTGTTGTGCGGCGCCTGCCCCGGCCGAAACGCATGCACCAGCAGGTTTGCCTGCAGCTCGGCGTAGTCGCCCTCGAACTCCACGACCAGATCCGTGTAGAAGTGCTGAAACTGGATCTCGCGTTCCGGATTCGGCCCGATCCGCTCGACCACTCCCGGGATGCCGGTAACGTCGCCGCGCTGGCTGTGCAATGTGATCTGGGGGGCGAAAATCGTTGCGGGATCCACTCCGTGACCATCGAGCCAGGCGGTGTTGCGGGCCAGCAGGTCTCGCATGTTCTCACGGTCGGTCAGTTCATCG
Organism: Microbacterium sp.; assembly: GCA_040392075.1. Taxonomy (GTDB): domain Bacteria; phylum Actinomycetota; class Actinomycetes; order Actinomycetales; family Microbacteriaceae; genus Microbacterium. The sequence goes on along the minus strand of JBEBWQ010000226.1, from coordinate 351 downwards.
ACGGTAGTCATCGTCATCTCCTCGGCTTCATTGTCGTAAAAGATACTTCCATATTACCTTATGAGGTTTATCGGTGTGGCGCGATCTCCCGGCGATACGGTCACGCGGGACAGGCGACACCGAGGATGGGAGCAGACGGGAGAGGCCGGCTCGACAGCGGCGCCGGACGGCGCATCACTGCCGCGCAGGGGGAATGCCGTTCTAGGCTGAAGGGGTGGGCGCGAAGCGATCGAAGTCAGCGAAGAAGAAGCAGACGGCACCGGGTGAGTTCCGCTCCGAGGCGCTGGCGCAGGCGCTGGCCGCGCAGGACATGGCGGCGGTCGCCCTCGCGCTGCGGCACGGCACGGTGAT
>JBEBWQ010000225.1:0-4114 GCA_040392075.1 Microbacterium sp. | reverse complement strand
CGAGTGTTTCGGCACCCGCGGTCTCCAGCGCTTCGTGCTCGTTGACGATCAGCACATCGATGCCGGGCAGCAGCCGTCCGGCGGCCGGGACGAACGGTCCCGACGGAGCGGCGTTCAGCACGTGCCAGCTGCCGGCGGGCCGCTGCGCGGCGGCGTCCTCGACCAGTGAGATCGGCACCTCGAGCTGCGTCAGCAGCACGTGCGAGCTCGCGACGACCGCGCGCTGCGCGTCGGAGAGTCGGTCCAGCATGGCGTTGGCACCCGGTACGACGACGATGGTGTTCTCTGCTGCCCCGTCGACCGCGATGAGTGCTGTACCACTTGGCCCGTCGACCTGGGCGAGTCCGGACACGTCGATGCCCTCGCGTTCCAGCGCCGTGCGCAGCACCGCGCCGTCGGCATCCGTGCCAACGGCACCTACGAAGGAGACCTCGGCATCGCCCGCCCGTCGCGCGGCGACCGCCTGATTGGCGCCCTTGCCCCCGCCGGAGCGGGTGAGCGAGCTGCCGAGCACGGTCTCGCCAGGGCCCGGGATGCGGTCGACCCGGGCGACCACGTCCTGGTTCACGCTGCCGACGACGACGACCGTCATGCCGCCGCCTCCGACAGTCGGAGGGTGCGCTCGGCCAGTTCGCGGATGGATCGCTCCGCGCCGCCGGGCATGGACGTCGCGATGCTGTCGCGCAGCGGAGCGGTCCACGCGGCATCGATCGCGTCGGCACCGATCAGCCCGCCGACGACGGAGCCGACGGTGGCTCCCGCCGAGTCGGTGTCCCAGCCCGCGGCCACGGCGAGGGCGATAGCGGATCCGAAGTCGGTGCCGTGCGCCTGAACCGCGCAGGCGATGACGGCGGCGTTGTTGAGGGTGTGCACCCAGTGCACGCCGGCGAACTCCGCGTGCAGCACGTCGAGCGCGCCGTCCGTGGTGATCGTGCCCGCGGCCAGCTCGCGTCCGGTCTCGCGACCCAGTCGAAGCGCTGCCGCGAGACGGGACTGCGGGGGGACCACGGCATCCGCGGCATTCAGCGCCGCCTCGGGCGAGGTCGCGACGAGAGAGGCCGCGCACAGCGCCGCGACCCAGGTCTCACCGTAGATGCCGTTGCGCGTGTGACTCAGCCGTGCGTCGACCCAGGCCGAGCGGGCGGCGGCGCGCACGTCTCCAGGATGCGCCCAGCCGTGAACGTCGGCACGGATGAGAGCACCGATCCACTCGCGGAAGGGGTTCAGGTGCGTCGCCGTCTCCGGCACCGGCCTGGCGTCGAGGATGTTCCGGTACGCGGCCCGCTCAGCTGTGAAGACCCGACCGGCCGGAAGCGAGGCGAGCCAGGCCTGTGCCACGTCGTCGGTGGTGAGCTCTGCACCGTGCTGCTCGAGCAGGTCGAGCGCGAGAATCGGGAAGTTCAGGTCGTCGTCCTCCGGCATCCCGTCGATGTTCTCTGCGAGCGAGGTCGGAGCCGAGCGGCGGTTCCACGGCCACCGCTGTGCGATCTCCTCCGGCAGGCCCTGCGCGGTGAAGTAGGTGCGAATGGGCCAGTTGCCGGTCGCGCGGGCGATCTGCTCGATGCCCTCACGCGGGATCTTCTCGACCGGCTTGCCCAGCAGGCATCCGGCCGCACGTCCTGCCCATGCGCCGTGCACGCGATCGAACGAGACGGTCGCAGCGAACGTCGGCGCGGCGGGCAGGAGCGCCTGGATGTCATCCCAGTCGTCCGGCTCCTGGCTGCTGGGGTACTGCCGACCCTGCAGCTCGACGAGCACGTCGCGGGCCAGAGCACGCAGCTGGGCGCTCGCCGGGGTCATGCTGGCGCCGGACGGCGCGAGGACGGTGGAACCGCCTGCCGCCGCCCAGCGCTGCTCGATCTCCGCGAGCTCGGACTCGGCGACTCCCTGTTCGCGGAGCGCCGCGAACTCGGCGGGGACGAGATCCTCGGGCTGAGCCCAGGTGAGTCTCACGCCGCCGCCTCCTGGCCGAGCAGCTGCTGCAGGGCCTGCGCCCGGTGGGTCGCGCGCTCGGCATCCGCGCGGGCGACGTCGCGGACGACCTCGGTCATCTCGGCGATGACGCCGTCGAGGTCGAGGCGGCTGGCGGCGGTGATGTCACGTACCCATTCTGCGGGCACGACGTCGATTCCGCCGAGCCCACCGCAGATGGCGCCGGCCATCGTCGCGATCGAGTCGGAGTCGCGACCGTAGTTGACGGCGTCGAGGACAGATGCTCGGGCGTCGCCGTCGTGCGCCAGGACGAACCCGAGCGCGACGGGCAGCTCTTCGATCGACTTGGTGCGCGAGGGCAGCCGCGCGTCCATCGCCGGAGCACGGTACTGGTCGCCGACCGTGTCGTAGGGCGAGACCGCCGCGCGGATGACGCGGCCGAGCTCGCGCGGGTCGTCCGATCCGCCCGAGGCGCGGAAGGCGTCCACGGCGGCGAAGACGGCGGCGATCGCCGCGGCCGTGCCGTCGTGGGCGAAGGCGGTGACCGCCGCGCGCACGTCGGCGACGGTGGCGCCCGGCGCGGCGGATGCGGCGACGGCTGCGGCGAAGACGCCGGCGGCCTCGCGACCGTACGAGGACTGATGCGCGCCGGCGAGGTCGATGGCCTCGGCGTACGCCCCCTGGGGGTCGCCGATGTGGACGAGGCCCACCGGTGCCATGTACATGGTCGCACCGCAGTTGACGATGTTGCCGACACCCGCTTCACGTGGATCGGCGTGGCCGTAGTGCAGCTTCGCGACGATCCACTTCTCTGCGAGGAAGACCCGCTGCAGGATGAGTGCATCGTCCTCGAGCTCGGGGATCCAGCGACGCTCGCCGATCATCAGGGGGACCAGGTCGCCCGCGATGTCGAACGCGTCGAGGTGACGACGGCGCTTCGCGTATACCTCGACGAGCGCGTGCGTCATGAGGGTGTCATCGGTCACGTGACCGTCGCCCTTGTGGTACGGCGCGATCGGTCGGGCCGTCCGCCAGTCGGCGAGGAAGGGACCGACGATCCCCTCGACCCGACCGCCGTGACGCTCCTCGATCTGCTCGGGCGTCCATCCCTCGGTCGCTCCGCCGAGCGCATCGCCCACGGCGGCTCCCGCCAGCACTCCGGCCACTCGGCTCTGCAGCACGTCCATTCCACTCCTCGTCTCGTGTGTCATCCGTTGCGGGGAGGCGGGCACGGAGCCCGCCTCCCCCATCACTCAACCGGCGATGTCGGCCCAGCCGTCGGACAGCTGCTTCGCGAGCTGATCCGCATCGATCTTGTCCGCCAGGTACTGCTGGTATGCCGGGGTCGCGATCGTGTCCTTCCACTCGGTGTACTTGTTCACCTTCAGGAAGGGCGGGCCCTCGAGGCCCTCACCGGAGGCGAGCACCTGCTTCCAGGCGGGGTTGTCCACGGCGAGCTTCTCCACCGCGGCGCGGGCCTCGCCCGACGACGGGATGAGTGCATCCGCGTAGGCGATCTCGGCGAGGTTGTCGGCACCGAGGAAGTAGTTCAGGAACTCGGTGGATTCCTTGACGTGCTCGGAGTCGATGTTCACCGAGTACGTCTGAGGATTGGCGGCCTGGATCGCTCCGGCCGAGCCTTCCAGCGGTGGGAGGGCGACCCAGTTGAAGCCCTCCGGCGCGTCATTGGCGATGTTCGTCGCCTGGAACGAGCCCTGCACGGTCATCGCGATCTTGCCGCCGTAGAACGAGGCCAGCACGTCGGAGCCCGACTGCGTCAAGGAGGTCAGATCCAGCGACTTGTCCGTGTAGGCCATGTCGTGGATGCGCTCGGGCACGGCGAGTTCGTCGTCGCCGACCTCGATCTTCGCGCCGTCGCCCTCGCCAGAGAAGAAGCTGCCGTCGAAGCCCAGCGACAGGCTCATCATGGTCGCCGTGGGCGATGCCAGCCCCCAGCCGAGACCCCTGTGATCAGCTGTGGTGGTGGCCTTCGCGATCTCGGCCAGCTCGTCCCAGGTCATCGTGTCTCCGGTGGGGACCTCGACGCCCGCCGCCTTGAGCAGATCCGCATTGGCAAACGCCATGTAGGACTGCAGCGTGGACGGGTAGGCGATGATCTCATCGCCTACGGTGACCGAGTCCCAGATGCCCTCGGAGATGTCCGACTTCAGATCGGGGTCGA
>JBEBWQ010000224.1:0-4129 GCA_040392075.1 Microbacterium sp. | reverse complement strand
GTGGCCCCGGGGCCCGTCGCGGCCCCGGCCGCTCCCGCGGCTGCGGCTGCGGACCCGTGGGCGCCTCCGGTCCCGCCGGCCCCCGCTGCCGAGCCGATCCTGCCCCCGGCCCCGCCGCTCCCCCCGGTGGCGGCCCCGCCCGCTCCGCCGGTCCCGGACGTGCCCGCCCCGCCTGTCGTCGAGGTGCCCGCCCCCGTGGCCGAGCCGATCGCGCCGGCTCCCGTCGCCCCCGCGACCACCGCGCTCCCGGTCGTGGCCGGGCAGGAGGCCGTCGCGGCCGAGGACGAGCTGGACGATCGGACGGTCATCGCCTCCCGGCGGACCAGCAGCTGGAGCCTGGTCCTCCCCGACGGCGTGGCCGTGGTGCTCACCGCCGACACCGTGGTGCTGGGCCGCAACCCGGTCGCTCCGGCGCACGCACCCGAGGCGCGCCCGGTCTCGGTCCCGGACACCACGCGGACGGTGTCCAAGACCCATGCCCTGCTGCAGCGCACCCCGGAGGGATGGATGCTCACCGACCTCGGCTCGACCAACGGCGTGTTCCTCATCGCCGCCGACGGCAGCGAGGTCGAAGTCGGCGGCAGCGCCCCCGTGCAGGGCGCGTTCCTCCTCGGCGACGCGACCCTGCACCTGACCGAGGGGTGACCGCCACGATGACCGTCGTCTCCGCCCACGCCGATGCGAGCCTCGTCCAGGTGACGGTCGGCGCGTCCACCGACACCGGGCTGCGGCGGCGTGCCAACGAGGACTCCCACCTCGCGGCCTTCCCCGTCTTCCTCGTCGCGGACGGCATGGGCGGTCATGAGGCCGGGGATCTGGCGAGCGCGGCGGTGATCGAGGTCTTCCGGCGGTTCGTCGGGCGCCACGACGTGCACCCCGACGAGGTGGCCTCCGCGGTCGCCGAGGCGCACGAGAGGGTGAGCGAGGTCGCCTCCGCGACGACCCGCGGAGCGGGCTCCACCCTCACCGGCGTGGTGTGCGTGCGTCATGGCGGGGTCCCGCGATGGCTGGTGCTGAACGTGGGCGACTCCCGCGTGTACCGGCTCGCCGCCGAACGGCTGACTCAGCTCACCACCGATCACTCGGTCGCGCAGGAGCTGGTCGACCAGGGCCGGCTCAGCCGCGAGCAGATGTCGAGCTACGAGGGCCGCAACGTCATCACCCGGGCCATCGGCGAGGAGCGCTCGCCGGCGGACTTCTGGATGCTGCCGGTGGTCACCGGCGAGCGGCTGCTGGTCTGCTCGGACGGGCTTACCGGCGAGCTCAGCGACGGGGTGATCCAGGCGGGGCTGATGATGGGCGGCGCCCCGGCGCAGACGGCGCAGTCCCTCGTCGTCCAGGCGGTGCAGGCGGGCGGACGGGACAACGTGACCGTGGTCGTGGCCGATGTCATCGGCGGCGGCCTGAGCGTGCACAGCGAGGACGTCACCGGGAGCCTCAGCGGGACGCTGGACGGCTCGGCCACGGTCGAGGCCCGGACGCTCCGCTCGACCAGGAGACGCCGGAACGGAGGGGGATCGATGTGACGGAGACGGTCGCTCGGCGCGAATGGAGCGCCGTACCGGGGGAGTGGCCGGCCATCCTCACCGACCGGACCCTCGTGGTGTTCGCGGGGGAGGGGGCGGAGGAGACCGCGCGGCGGGTGCTGCTCAGCGGCGCTGCGGAGCGGGGGCTGTCGGCGGTGCTCGACGAGCTCGTCCGCGGGGGGCTCGGCGCCCTGCCGCAGCTGATGATCGCCGAGGTCGTCCCCGCGGGGTCGGCGGAGGCGCCGTCGATCGACGTCGTGGGCGTCGTCCGTGGTGGTCTCGCGGTGACGGCGGTGCCGGCGGGCACCGCGCCGTCCGGCGAGCACGGCGCGGTGTCGGTGGACGGGCTGGCTGCATTCTCGTGGACCGTGTTCCGCCTGTCCGGTGTCGTCGAGCTCGTCGTGGGTGCCGCCGTGTCGACCGGTGCCGCCCTCGCGCCGGCCGCCGAGCAGCCGGTCGCTCCGGGGCCCCTGGCGGTCGCGCAGATCCGCGCGCGCGTCTCCGCGACGACCCCTCCGGTCCCGCCGTCGTGGTCGGCGTGGAGCGGCGCCGTCCCGATCGCCTCCGGCGCGGCGTCTCCCGCGGCGCCGCCCGTCTCCGCAGCCGCGTCCCCGGCGGTCGCGCCGGCGGATGTCCCGCCCCGTGCGGTGCCGCCGGCCGTTCTGCCCGCCGGCGTCGCCGAGCACACGCTGGCGCCCTCCGACTTCACCGAGGACGTCGTCTTCGCCCCGGCGCCCGCCCCGGCTCCGCCAGCTGTCTCTCCGCCCGCCCCGGCTCCGGCCGCTCCCGCTCCGCCGGCTCCGGCCCCAGCGCCGATCCCCGCGGGGGCGGCCCGTCCCGGTTTCGCGGCCGTGGCCGCCGCCCCGTCGGTCGGCGCGGCGCCGAACGGCTTCGCCGGGCGGTTCGACGAGCTGTTCGGGGCCACGATCCAGTCGGGCGTGGAGGCGGCCGCGGTGCGTCACGACGCTCCGGCCGCCGGCGCACCCGGACAGCCCGAGGGCGGGATCGACGACTCCTCCGCCGGTGTGACGGGCGTCCTCTGCCCGGCGGGCCATGCGAACCCGCTGGAGCGCACGGTCTGCGCCGTCTGCCAGCAGCCGCTGACCGGCGGGGCGATCGGCCGCGTCGCCCATCCCAGCCTCGGCGTGATGGTCCTGCCCGACGGGACCGAGATCGTGCTGGGCGCCGACCTCCTGGTCGGTCGCAGCCCGCGCAGCGAGCGGGTGGAGGGCGGCGAGATCCCGGAGCTCGTGGTGCTGGATCACCGCGACGTCTCCCGCACGCACGTCCGGGTCGCCGTGGAGGGGTGGCGGGTGCTCGTCGAAGACCTCGGCTCCACGAACGGCACCGTGCTGCGCACCGCCGACGGCCGGACCCACCGCGTCCGGGTGGGAGAGCCCGTGATCGTGCCCGACGGCGCCGTCGTCGAGCTGGGCGGCGGGCCCTCCCTCGTCTTCCGGGGGATTCCGTGACAGCCCCGCTGGAACTGCCCGGCTTCACCTTCTCCGGGGTCCTGGGCCAGGGCGGGTTCGCCGACGTCCTCCTCTACACGCAGCATCTGCCGCACCGCTCGGTGGCGGTGAAGATCATGCGTGAGCCGGTCACCGATCCGCTCGCACTGGCGCGCTTCGAGAGCGAGGCGAACCTCATGGCCGCCCTCTCCACGCACCCGGCGATCGTCACGATCCACCACGCCTGGATCGCCCACGGCGGACGTCCGTGCCTGGTGATGGAGTACTGCTCGCGGCCCACCCTCGCCGCCGCGGGGCAGCGCGGGCCGCTGGGCGTCCCCGAGGTGCTGCAGACGATGATCCGGCTCGCCGGCGCGGTCGAGACCGCCCACCGGTCGGGGATCCTCCACCGCGACATCAAGCCGGCCAACGTCCTGACCACGGAGTGGGGCTGGCCGGCGCTCACCGACTTCGGCCTGTCGTCCCTGGCGGGCCAGGAGCACTCGCAGAGCGGGATCTCCGTGCCCTGGGCCGCGCCCGAGGTGGTCGCCGGCCACGCCTACGACGTGCGGGCGGACGTCTACGGCCTCGCCGCGACGGCGTACACCGTGCTCGCCGGGCGCTCGCCGTTCGAGGACCCGCGGACGGCCGACCTCTCCGCGCTCGTGGCCCGGGTTCTGCAGGACCCCGTCCCGCCGATCGGCCGCCCCGACGTGCCCGCCGCCCTGGAGCGGCTGATCGTCGCCGCGCTGGCGAAGGACCCGGCGGGCCGCCCGCAGTCCGCCTCGGAGTTCGCCCGCGGCCTCCAGCGCATCGAGCAGGATCTGCACCTGCCGATGACGCACCTGGACGTGCCCGGCCTGCCCGCCCCGCCGCCGAGCGTCGACGACGAGGCCGGACGCACTCGCCTGGCCGGAGCGGAGGAGGCGCTCGCGGTCCCGGCGTTCCTCGAGACCCCGATCGATGACGCGACGGTGCTCGCGGGGGGCGACGACCCCGACGATCGCACGATCCTCGCGCCGCGGCCCGGCGCGCCCGTCCCTCCGGCCGAGGCCCGGCCGCCAAGGGGGGGCCCCCGGGGCCCCCCCCCCGCCCGCCCCGCGGGGGGGGGGGGGGGGGGGGGGGGTGTGGGCCCCCCGCTCGCGGGGCGCG
>JBEBWQ010000223.1:0-4142 GCA_040392075.1 Microbacterium sp. | reverse complement strand
CGATGCGCGTCCAGCGCAGGGAGACCGGGCGGGGAGCGGGCATCGGTTCAGCGTAGCGCTGCGCCGCTCACAGCCGGAGTTCTCCTCCGGGTTCTCCACGGGTGCGGCAACCGGGTGTCCGAGCGGATTCTGCGGGTTTATGGTCGATGACAACCGACGCAAGGTTCGGCAGAATGGGGATGTGTATATGTCCGTCGAGACCGTGACGATGATCGGCACCGCGGTCGCGGTGATCGGGGCGCTGTTCGCCGGGTTCGCGTGGATGATCCGGCAGATGGACATTCGCCTGGGCGCACTGGAGACGCGCCTTTCCGGCCGGATGGGCGCGCTAGAGAAGCGCCTCTCCGCCCGGATCGACAAGGTGGATCAGAAGATCGACGGGGTGCAGCGCGAGGTCACCGAGGTGAAGATCGCGGTGGCGCGCCTGGAAGGCCCGCAGCGGCATCTGGTCTCCGTCCGCTGAGCGGGGACCGATCGCCGGAGGAGAGGCGGGAGAAGTGCATCGCCGAGCGGGGGAGACAGCGGCCGCTCACGATGCCGGTCGGCTCAGATGACCGGGTCGCCGTTCCAGGAGAGCGACTCGATGTAGCGCAGCAGCACCCCTTCGCGGAGGGCCCAGGGGGAGACCTCGAGCTCGTCCACGCCCAGTGCGGTCATCGCGGTGTGGACCACGACCGCCGCGGCGACGATCTGGAAGGTGCGATCGGGGGTGATGCCGGGCAGCTCCTGCCGGGCGAGCGCCGGGATGCGGGCGAGGCGCGGGATCCAGGAGCCGAGAGAGGCGCGCGGCAGCAGCATGCGCTCGATGCCCGACCAGCCCGGCACCGGGTAGCCCACGAGCCTCGCCAGCGAACGGATCGCCTTCGACGAGCCGACCACGTGATCCGGCGAGGGCAGATCGGCGAACCGGGGGAGGACCGCGGCGATCGTCGCCTCCGCGTGCACGCGCAGGCGCTCCACGTCGTCCTCGCCGGGAGGGTCCTGCGGGAGGAACTGGATCGTCGTGCGCCCGGCGCCCAGCGGCACCGAGGCGGTGACATCGGGCAGCTCGTCGCCTCCCGCCGCCAGCTCCAGCGAGCCGCCGCCGATGTCGAGCAGCATCAGATGACCGGCCGACCAGCCGAACCAGCGGCGCACCGCGAGGAAGGTCAGCTCCGCCTCCATCTCGCCCTCCAGCACCTGCAGGCGCTGGCCGAGCGCCTGCTCGATCCGGGCGATCACCTCCGCGCCGTTCGTCGCCTCGCGCACGGCGCTCGTCGCGGTGGCCAGCAGCGCGTCCACGCGCTCGGCCTCCGCCACCCGGCGGGCCTCCCGTACGGACTCGACGAGGGCTCGGACGCCCTCCTCCGAGATCGCCCCCTCGGGTGTGAGATACCGCATCAGCCGCAGCACGGTGCGTTCGCTGGTCGTGGCGAGCGGCCGGCCGCCGGGGCGGACATCGGCGGCCAGCAGGTGGACCGTGTTGGATCCGATGTCGAGAACTCCCAAACGCACGGAACGAGACTACGGCACCGGTGCCCCGTCGCTGTACGGGCTGCCCCGCCCCCGGGGCGACGCGGCGCCGGATAGGCCGCAGCGACACAGGACCTTCTGCTCCGACCCCGGATCGATACGATGGACCCCGTGAGCGACGAGCCGACCCAGCCGCTGTCCCCGTTCCGCGAGATCGGGCGCGAGGACTGGGCGCGTCTGGGGGCCTCCCTCGATCAGCCCCTCAGCGAGACCGAGGTCGTGGCCCTCCGGGGCCTCGGCGACCGGCTCGACATGGCCGAGGTTCGCGAGGTGTATCTCCCGCTCAGCCGTCTGCTCAGCCTCTACGCCACCGCCAGCAAGCGGCTCGGCGCGGCGACCAGCGCGTTCCTGGAGGAGGATGACACCACCACCCCCTTCGTCGTGGGGGTGGCCGGCTCCGTCGCGGTCGGCAAGTCGACGATCGCCCGCCTCCTCCGCGAGCTGATGAGCCGATGGCCGGGCACCCCGCGCGTGGAGCTGGTGACCACCGACGGCTTCCTCCACTCCAACGCCGAGCTGGAACGGCGCGGGCTCATGGACCGCAAGGGCTTCCCCGAGTCGTACGACCGGCGGGCGCTGATCTCCTTCCTCACCGAGGTGAAGAGCGGCGCCGCCGAGGTCCGGGCGCCCTTCTACTCGCATATGCGCTACGACATCGTGCCCGATGCGCACGTGGTGGTGCGCCGGCCGGACGTGGTGATCGTCGAGGGGCTCAACGTGCTGCAGCCGCCGCCGGCGCCCAACGACGTCGCCGTCAGCGATCTGTTCGACTTCTCGGTGTTCGTCGACGCCGACGTCGCCCACATCGAGCGCTGGTACGTCGACCGCTTCCTGGCCCTGCGCGCGGGGGCGTTCAGCAGCCCGTCCTCCTACTTCAACGTGTTCGCGCACCTCACCGATGACGAGGCGGTCGCCACCGCGCTCGGCTACTGGAACGACATCAACATGCCGAACCTCGTCGAGAACGTGCTGCCCACCAAGCACCGTGCCACGCTGCGGCTGAACAAGGGCGCCGACCACTCCGTGGAGAGCGTGCTGCTGCGCAAGATCTGAGCCCGCCGTCGTGCGCGGCTCCGCCGGGCGGAGACACAGCCTCGGGCCGATATCCTTGAGCCCATGTGTGGAATCGTCGGATACGTCGGGCCGCGACCCAGTCAGGACATCCTGATCGCCGGGCTCGCCCGTCTCGAGTACCGCGGCTACGACTCGGCGGGCATCGCCGTGATCGATGCCGACGGGAACCTGGGCATGCGCAAGAAGGCGGGCAAGCTGCAGGTCCTGCGCGACTCCCTCGCCGACAGCCCCCTGCCCGCCGGGACCACCGGCATCGGCCACACCCGGTGGGCGACCCACGGCGGCCCCACCGATCGCAACGCCCACCCGCATCTGGCGGATGAGGGCCGGCTCGCCGTGATCCACAACGGCATCATCGAGAACTTCGCCGCGCTCCGCGGGGAGCTGCAGGCCGCGGGCGTCGCGTTCCTCAGCGAGACCGACACCGAGGTGGCGGCGGCGCTCCTCGGCCGCGAGTACCGCGCGCACGACGGCGACCTCGTCGCCGCGTTCCGTGCGACCGTGGCCCGGCTCGACGGCGCCTTCACCCTCCTCGCCACGCACCGGGATCACCCCGGCGTGGTCGTCGGAGCGCGCCGAAACTCGCCCCTGGTGATCGGCCTCGGCGAGGGGGAGAACTTCCTCGGCTCCGACGTCGCCGCCTTCGTCGAGCACACCCGCCGGGCCCTGGCGATCGGGCAGGACCAGATCGTCGTGATCCGCCCCGACGCGGTCGAGGTGACCGACTTCGCCGGCACCTCCGTCGAGCCCGAGCCCTTCGAGGTGCTCTGGGACGCCGCCGCGGCGGAGAAGGGCGGCTGGTCGAGCTTCATGGCCAAGGAGGTCGCCGACCAGCCGGAGGCGGTCGCCAACACCGTGCGCGGACGCGTGCAGGACGGCCGGGTCGAGATCCCCGAACTGGAGGGCTTCGACGGGCTGTTCCTCGGCATCCGCCGCATCATCGTCATCGCCTGCGGCACCGCCTCCTACGCCGGCCTGGTCGGCAAGTACGCACTGGAGCAGTGGGCGCGCATCCCGGTCGACGTGGAGCTCGCGCACGAGTTCCGCTACCGCGACCCGGTCATCGGCGAGGACACCCTGGTCGTCTCCATCAGCCAGTCCGGCGAGACGATGGACACCCTCATGGCGGTGAAGTACGCGCGCGAGCGCGGTGCGCGCACCCTCTCGATCTGCAACACCCAGGGCGCCACCATCCCGCGTGAGTCCGACGCGGTCGTGTACACGCACGCGGGCCCCGAGGTCGCGGTGGCCTCGACCAAGGCGTTCGTCGCCCAGATCGCGGCCCTGCAGCTCCTCGGCCTGCACATCGGCCGCGTGCGCGGCACGATGCCCGACGCGCGGGCGGAGGTCGCCGAGCTGCTCGCGATCCCGGAGAAGATCGCCCGCGTGCTCTCCTCGGAGCAGGAGCACGTGGCGCAGCTGGCGCACTGGATGGCCGACACCCGCTCGGTGCTGTTCCTCGGGCGCCACGTCGGCTTCCCCATCGCGATGGAGGGGGCGCTCAAGCTCAAGGAGATCTCCTACATCCACGCCGAGGGCTTCGCCGCCGGCGAGCT
>JBEBWQ010000222.1:0-4146 GCA_040392075.1 Microbacterium sp. | reverse complement strand
CCGGTCGGGGGGGGCCGGGCCCCGCGGCCCGGGAGGGTGTGGGTACAGACCATGGCGGCCGCGGCCCGCCCCCCCCCCCGCCCCCCCCCCGGGGGGGTAAATTCGGCCGCCCAGCTGGTCAGCACGCAGGGCGCGGGGGGGTCCCGCGCGCCGCGGCCCGGCGGTTCCTCCGCACCCTGGAGACGCTCGGCTACGTCCGTTCACTGCCCGGTCCCGGCGGCGCGGGGCGCCTGTTCGCGCTGACGCCCCGGGTGCTGGAGCTCGGATTCCGCTACCTCTCCTCGCTGTCGCTCCCCGAGATCGTGCAGCCGCACCTGGAGGCGCTCTCCCGCGAGGTCGACGAGAGCGTCTCCGCCGCGGTGCTCGACGGCGACGACGTCGTCTACATCGCCCGCGTGCCCACGCGGCGCATCATGAGCGTGCGCATCACCCTCGGCACCCGGCTCCCGGCCGCCGTGACGAGCATGGGACGGGTGCTGCTGGCCGGACTCCCCGAGACCGTGCGGCCCGGCCGGGTCGACGCGCTCGTGCCGGAGCCCCTCACCGGGCGCACCATCTCGGATCCGACGTCCTTCCGCGCCGAGATCGACCGGGTCGCGGCGCAGGGCTGGGCACTCGTCGACGGCGAACTGGAGCCGGGTCTGCGCTCGGTCGCCGTTCCGCTGCACGGTCGTGACGGATCGGTGATCGCGGCGATCAACATCTCCACCAGCGCCACCCGCGATTCGCTGGAGCGGCTGCGCGACTCCCATCTGCCGAGGCTTCTCGCCACCGCCCGCGCGGTCGACGCGGAGCTCCGCCTGGTCTGACGGGCTGTTCTCCGCCCCGTCGGCGATCCCGTGCGGAGGCGGTCCCCGTCCCGTCCCGTCATCCTGCGTGTGGGCGGCGCAGTCGCCGGAGCCGCAGGGTCCGCGGCTCCCCGGCGAGACACGGGCGGTCCTGCGGCTCCGCGGAGGAGGGCGGGAGGAGGCGCGCAGGAGACGGGGGAGACCCTGCGACCGTGCGCAGGATGACGACGGGAGCAGGTCCGGACCGCCCGTGCAGGATGACGGGCGGGCCCGGAGTCCTTCAGTCCTCGATCTCGACGACCTCCGCGTCGGCGGCGTTGCGGCGGACCGCGTCGATGCCCTTCAGCGCGCCGGCCTTCGACGCGTAGCCCTGACCGGTGGCGATGACCTCGCCGTTGCCCGCCTTCAGCCGGAACCGGTGCTCGCCGGCCTTGTCGGTGTACAGCTCGAACTTCCCCGCCATGGTTCCTTCTCTCCTCGTCGGCCGGTGCTCCCGCCCGGATGGGGGAGGGCGTCGTCCCGGCGCCTGTGACGCTCAGAGTAGCGGCGCGCGGGCCGCCGGGAAAGAGGCGGATCGCCGGTTCCCCCGTGTCGGATCCCCTCCCTAGGATGGAGGCGGGAATGCGGCCCCGGAGCGCCTCGTTCACCGATCGACTCGACCAGCCCGGACCGTGAAAGGACGCGGACATGGCCCCCTCGGCGGACGACTCGCCCTCTCCTGGCTCACCCCCGGCACCGACCGGGGCGGCACCCTCCACGGCGACCGCCGCCGAGCGCCCCGCCCGGCGGCTCGGCCTCGTCACGCGTTCCGTGGGGGAGTACATCCGCATCCATCCCTTCGCGGTGCTGCTGTCCCTGATCGTGGTGGCGACGAGCCTCGCGCTCGGCACGCTCTGGGGCGGCTCCCCCGACGACCTCGCCGCCGGGGTGACCACCACCGTCCAGGCCGGCGCCTGGTGGACCCCGCTCACCGCGCTGTTCATCCCGGACGCGGCGATCGACCTGGTGCTGGTCCTCGCGCTCACGCTCACCGTGGGCGCCTACGCCGAACGCCTCCTCGGCACCGCGCGGGCGGTCCTGGCGTATCTGCTCACCGGCGTGCTCGCGGTGCTGCTGGGCGTGGCGGTGCAGAGCATCGCCCTCGCCGCGGGCGACCAATGGGCCGAGGCCTCGCAGTACGACCTGGTGCTCGATCCGGCGATCGGCGTGGTGGGCCTGGCCCTCACCGGCAGCGCGGCGGCCCCCGGGCTCTTCCGCCGCCGCATCCGGCTGCTCGGTTTCGCCGCGCTGCTGATGTTCGCCCTCTACGCGGGCGACTCCGACAGCCTCTACCGGCTGTTCTCGGCGGCGATCGGACTGTTCCTGGGGCTGCTCCTCACTCGGGGCCGGCCGCAGGCGCCCTGGCGTCGCAGCTCCGTCACCGAGACCCGCACGCTCATCGCGGCGATCGTCGCGGTGCTGGGCCTCGGCCCTCTCATCGTGCTGATCTCCGGCGTGGGCAACGGTCCGCTCGCGCTGGCCGTCACCGGATTCCGCGGCATCGACCTCGAGGCGCTCGTGGAGCGCTGCCTCGTCGGGGTCGACGACCTCGACGCCATCAGCGACGCCTGCGCGGCCGACCTGGCCGTCGGCGTCACCGCCACCGGCGCCGGCCCCTTCCTGCTCAGCCTCGCCCCGCTGCTGCTCAGCCTGGTGGCGGCGTGGGGACTCCGGCGTGGACGGCGGGCGGCCTGGCTGCTCGCCATCGGCGTCAACCTCGTGATGGCGGCGCTCACCGCGGTGAGCCTGGCCCGCCTCGACCTCGTCGACGCCGCCAGCGCCGACCTGGTCGACACCTCGCTCCGGCCCTGGGCGGTCGTCGCGGTCGTGCTCCCGCTCGCCGTGGTGCTGCTGCT
Organism: Microbacterium sp.; assembly: GCA_040392075.1. Taxonomy (GTDB): domain Bacteria; phylum Actinomycetota; class Actinomycetes; order Actinomycetales; family Microbacteriaceae; genus Microbacterium. The sequence goes on along the minus strand of JBEBWQ010000222.1, from coordinate 1,463 downwards.
CGTGCTCACCCGGGCGCGCTTCGCCGTGAAGGCTCCCCGGGCGGCGGCGCTGCGTGCCGCGGCGATCGTCGCCGGGGCGTTCGTCGTGCTCGGCGGCGCCTATCTGCTCATCGCGCTGCTGATGCCGCAGTCGCTGCTGGTCCCGGCGACGCCGGGGGAGCTGCTGCTGGACACCCTGCGCCGCTTCCTGCCTCCCGGCCTTCTGCTCGGCGTGCCGACCGACGTCGTCCCGTCCGACGGGCTGCTCTTCATCATGCATCGCTGGGCGGGGGTGGTCTTCTGGGTCGTCGTCGCCCTCGTGCTGCTGCAGCTGTACCGCACCGGCGAGGCGGACCGCAGCCGCGCGGACGACGAGCGGTTCGGGGCGCTCCTGCGCCGCGGCGGGGGCGGCACGCTCGGCTTCATGGGCACCTGGCCCGGCAACGTCTACTGGTTCGCCCCCGACGGCTCAGGGGCGGTGGCCTACCGCGTGATCAACGGCGTCGCGCTGACGATGTCCGACCCCGTCTGCGCGCCGGGGAGCGAGGCCGAGACGATCCACGGCTTCGCCGACTTCTGCGAGGGGCAGGGCTGGGCGGCGGTCTTCTACAGCGTGCACGACCACTGCATCCCGGTCTTCGACGACTTCGGCTGGCAGCACATGTCGGTGGGCGAGGAGACGGTGGTGCCCCTGGAGGGCTTCACCCTCACCGGGAAGCCGTGGGCCAAGGTGCGCCAGGCGTACAACCGCGGCGAACGCGAGGGCATCACCACGCTGTGGTCCTCGTGGGACGACCTGCCGTCGGCGCTCGCGGCCGAGATCAGCGCGATCAGCGAGGAGTGGGTCTCGGAGAAGGCGCTGCCGGAGATGGGCTTCACCCTCGGCGGCATGGACGAGCTCAAGGACCCCGCGGTGATGCTGCTGCTCGCGCTCGGCTCCGACGGCCGGGTGCAGGCGATCACGAGCTGGATGCCCGAGTGGCGAGACGGGCGCGTGGTGAGCTGGACGATCGACTTCATGCGCCGCGGCGACGAGTCGATGCCGGGCATCATGGAGTTCGTCATCGCCTCGGCCGCCCTGCGCATGCAGGCAGACGGGGTCGAGGCGATGAGCCTGTCGGGCGCGCCCCTCGCCTCGAAGCCGGTGGCGCCCGGAGAGGAGGCTCCGGAGCCCACGGTGATGACCCGCCTGCTCGGCTGGCTGGCCGGAGTGCTGGAGCCGGCCTACGGCTTCGGCTCGCTCTTCCGCTTCAAGGCGAAGTTCAATCCCGAGTACCGCACGATCCACATGGCCTACGCCGACCCGGCCGCGCTCCCGGCCATCGGCATGGCGATCGGCAAGGCCTATCTCCCGCACGCCACCCGCGCGGAGTACCTCGCCCTCGTCCGCACGCTGACCGCGGGCGGCAAGGCCGAGTAGCCGGGTGCCTGCGCCGGCACCGGTCGCCGGACCGCCCCGTACGACCCCTCGAAGGGCCTCCGCC
>JBEBWQ010000221.1:0-4161 GCA_040392075.1 Microbacterium sp. | reverse complement strand
GTCGGACAGCTGCCCCTCGGACTCGGCGTCCGCATCGTCTTCCAGCCCGCAGAGGAAGGCACTCGCGGGGCTGCGGCCCTGGTGGATGCGGGCTGGCTCCGAGGCGCCGGGTGGTTCTTCGGTCTGCACCTCGACGCGCTCGAGGGCCTGCCCGCGGGAACGGTCGTCCCCGGAACGCGGCGCATCCTCGCGACCGAGAAGCTCGACGTCGTGCTCACCGGTAGGGCCTCGCACGCCGCGGAGAGCCCGGAACTCGGGCGTGACGCCCTCGCGGCGGCGGTGGACGTCTACGCGGCGCTGCGGGGCTGCGATTGGGACGGCGCGACGGTCTCGTGCAACGCGCTCGCCGGCGGCGAGGCGCGCAACGTCATCGCGGCGCACGCCGAGTTGAAGTGCGAGATCAGGGCGGTGGAGTGGGCGGCCGTCGTCCGCGCGCGCGAGCGCTTCACGCGGATCGTCGAGGAGGAGTCCGCGAGGCGCGGCGTGATCGCGCGCGTCGACACCGTCGGGCGCAGCATCGGGGGCGGCTCCGACGGCCCCGGGACCTCCCTCATGCGCGAGTCGGCGGAGCGGGCCGGCCTCCCGGTCGTCGACGTACGCGATTTCGGGGCGAGCGACGACGCGGCCGACCTGATGGCGGCGACGCAGCGCGGCGGCGGGATCGGCTCCTACGGTCTCCTGGCGACCGGTGGTCTCGCGGACGCGCACAGCGCCCGCTTCGACTGCTCGCCCGCCGCGCTCGAGAGCGGAGTGGCGCTGATGACGGAGTGCGTGCGCACGGTGATCCGAGAGATGAGGCAGGAATGACGAAGCAGCAGACCGTGGCGATCGTGGGCGGAGGCGTCGCCGGGCTCGGAGCGGCCCTCGGGCTGATGGATCACGGGTTCGCGGGGCGCGTGGTGCTCGTCGAGAGCGAGACGGAACTCGGGCAGCGCGGCTCCCGCCGGGCGGCGGGCGCCCTGCGGCGCGCCGGCCGCGCCGACGCGGAGGCCGAGCTCGCGGAACGGGCGTTCGCGCACTGGCGCGCGCTCGAGAAGCGGTTCTCCGTCGACGTCGGCATCCGGCAGGGGGGCGTGCTGCTCGTCGGATCCTCGGCCGAGCACGTCGCCGACCTGAGGGAGAAGCACGCCCGCGCGGGTCGAGGGGGAGGCGCGACGCGACTCCTGGAGCGCGAGGAGATCCGCGGTCTCATGCCGTGGATACGGCACGACGTCGGACTCGGTCTGCACAGCCCCGAGGACGGCCAGGTGGACCCGGCGCTCGCCACCCAGGAGGTCGCGAAGCTCATGCGCTCCCACGGCCGCGTCGAGATCCGGTCCGGCGCCGCGGTGACGGGCATCGAGCAGCGCGCCGGCCGCTGGAGACTCGCGCTCGCGGGTGGAGAACCGATCGAGTCGGACTGGCTGATCCTCGCGGCGGGAGCCGCCGCACCGCGGATCCTCGAGTCGGCGGGGCTCACGCTCCCCGTCATGAGCGCCAAGGTCGTGACGCTGCGCTCGGCGCCCGTCGAGCCGCGCTTCGCGCAGTTCTTCCAGGACTGGGACGCCCAGCTCTTCCTGCGGCAGAACGTGCGCGGAGAGCTGCAGTTCGGCTGCCTCGGACAGGACCTGATCCGCGTCGACGACGGCGTGTCCGACCGGGAGGCGGCTCTCGTGCTCGAAGCCTTCCGGCATTCGCTCCCGGGTCTCGGCGAGCCGCGGGTGGTCGACTCCTGGGCGGGGATCATCGACGAGTCCCGCGACCGCCTGCCGATCATCGGGTCGATCGACGGGGCCGACCGCCTGCTGGTCGCGGCGGGGTGGTCCGGGCACGGCTTCCTGCTCGGGCCGTACGTCGGCGACCTCATCGCACGCCAGGTGATGACGGGGGAGCCCGATCCGATCCTGATGCCGTTCGCCCCCGCACGGTTCTCGTACTCGCCGAGCACGAGCAACGTCGACGCCTAGGAGAAGCCCATGCACAGATCAGTCATCATCATCGGGGCCGGCGGACTCGGCCAGCAGATCGCGGCGGCGGCGAGAATCCGCGGATGCCGCTGGCGCATCACGCTCGTGGATCGCGACCGGGAACGCGTCGACGAGGCGGACGCGGGCCTCCGAGCGCTGGCCGTCGCGCTATCGCCCCACGTCGAGGGCATCGCTCTCGACGCGCTCGACGAGCAGGGCCTGCGATCGCTCATCGAAGCCTCCCGAGCGGACGCCGTCGTGAACGTCGCGACGCTGCTGCCGGTCGAACGGTGGTGGGCCATCGCTGGGAGGCAGGACGTGGGCCGCGGCTTCAACGAACTCGGCTTCGGGCCCTGGCTGGCGCTGCACCTGGTGATCGCCTCGGCCGTCGCCTCAGCGGTCGGCGCGAGCGAACCCCGACCGCTCTTCATGAACGCCGCCTCCCCCGACGCCATCAACGCGCTGCTCGCCCGCTGGCACGGCTTCGCCCCCGCGGGGGCGGGGAACATCAGGCTCCTCGAGCCCGGACTCCGCACGGCGCTGTCAGAGCGCGCCGGTTCAGCCGGCGATGACCTCGAGATCGCTCTGAGCGCGCACTACGTGCACGTGAGGAACCTGCTCATGCGGGAGCCCGAGCTGCCGCAGGGGTGGCGGCTGAGCATCACCGGGCGGGGAGCGCCGGAGGGGCCGGGCGCGGACGAGCAGCGCGCACTGCTGAGGCGAGCCGGGGCCGCCGTGCCGCGCGGAGCCGCTTCCCACACCTGGACGGCGACCTCGATCGTCGAGGATCTCGAAACACTCCTCGGGCAGGGGCCCGCGCGGTGCAGCCTCATGGCCGGTCCGCTGGGGATGGTCGGCGGGTATCCCGTCGAGCTCGCCGAGGGCTCGGTGCGGCTCGCCCTGCCCGAGGACTGGGACGAGGGCGAGCTCGCAGCCGAGCAGCGGCGAGCCGCCCGGCTGGACGGCATCGGCGGGATCGACCCCCGGGGCGCCGTCGAGTTCTCGCCCTCCGCTCGCGACCTCTATCAGAGCATCACGGGCGCCGCCCTCGAGCCGGTCACCCGCGAGAACGTCGCGGACGTCGCGCGCTCGCAACTCGAAATCCTTCGCAAGCTATGACCCGCAACGGGTCGGGAACGGAACGTGCACCATGAAGATTCGCGAGATCGTCGTTCGGATCATCGACGCCGACGGGCTGTCGTTCTCCCTCGGAGAGGGGTTTCGCCTCGGGCAGGAACTGCTGCTCGTGGAGGTCGTCACCGACTCCGGTGCGAGGGGAACCGGCGGCACGTCGACCTACGGCAACGGGCGCGAACTGGTGGAGTCCATCCTCAGCACCTACGCCCCGATGCTGCTCGGGCGCGACCCCTTCGACACGGAGGGGTTCTGGAAGCGCGCCCTCGGGGTGATCAAGCTCTACGCCGCGCCTCAAGCCGCGGCCGCCCTCGACCTCGCGCTGTGGGACCTGATCGGCACGCTCGCCCAGCAACCCGTCTACCGCCTGCTCGGCGGCGGCCGCGAACGCATCCCCGTGTACGGTTCGCTCCCGCATCTGCCGACCGTCGAGGAGCACGTCGAGCTCATCGACGCCTACCGCAGCGAGCGCGGGCTGACCGCCTTCAAGATCCACCTCTCCGGTCGGGTGCGGGACGACCTGCGCCTCGTCGAGGAGTTGCGGGAGCGCGTCGGCGACGAGACCGTGCTGCTCGCCGACGCGGTCGGGCACTACGACTACACCGACGCGCTGCGGGTCGGACGAGCACTCGAGTCGGCCGGCTTCGAGTGGTTCGAGATGCCGATGGAGGACTACCTCGAAGAGGGGTACCGCAAGCTGAGCTCGACGCTCGAGATCCCGATCACCACGGGCGAGGTCACCAATGCGACCCTCTTCGCGAACGCGAACGCGATCGCCGGCAGAGGATGGAGCATCGTGCGGGGAGACGTCGCGAACTGGGGCGGCATCACGCAGGGCCGGAAGCTCAGCGCGCTGGCGGAGGCCTTCGGCCTGCGGTGCGAATTCCACTCGTGGGGGTTCGCGGTCAACCAGTTCGCGAACCTGCACGCCATGCTGCCCTGCCCGACTTCCCGCTACTTCGAGTGGCCGATCCCGCCGCAGCCGTTCGAGTTCGGCTTCGCGCCCGTCGTGGTGCGCGACGGCTTCGCAGCGGCGCCCACCCTTCCGGGTCTCGGGCTCGTGCCCGACGTCGACCGCCTC
>JBEBWQ010000220.1:0-4187 GCA_040392075.1 Microbacterium sp. | reverse complement strand
GGATGCTCTTCCTCTCCCGTCTCGACCCGGAGACCCGCAGGATCGCGATGCGTCAGGTGCGCGAGAGCGACTGGTTCTGAGGCCCGAGAACAGGAGACTCGCCCGAGAACAGGATGTTCGCCCGGGGATCGTCCTGTTCTCGGGCGAGTCTCCTGAGCTCAGACTGCCCACGCGGCACCAGACGCATGGGCAAGCCCCGTCACCCTCGCAGAGAGCGACGAAGCACCCGTCGGACCGGCAGGCCCGCGGGGCGCTTCGCCCCGTCCGCCTGGCAGGACGAACGACATATCAGGTGAGACACGGCGCGGGCCTGACCGATCGGGGCCCCGCCGTCGGATCGGGCGTCAGCCGAACCAGATCTCCAGCTCGCGGGCCGCGGACTCGGGGCTGTCCGAGCCGTGGACGAGGTTCTGCTGGACCTTCAGGCCCCAGTCGCGGCCGAGGTCGCCGCGGATGGTCCCCGGAGCGGCCGTCGTGGGCTCGGTGGTGCCGGCCAGCGACCGGAAGCCCTCGATCACCCGGTGACCGGCGAGGCGGACCGCCACGGTCGGACCGGAGAGCATGAACTCCACCAGCGGCTCGTAGAAGGGCTTCCCCTCGTGCTCGGCGTAGTGGGCGGCGATGCGCGCGCGATCCGGCTGCACGAGCCGCACATCGACCAGCGCGTAGCCCTTCGCCTCGATGCGGGCGAGGATCTGCCCGGTCAGTCCACGGGCGACGCCGTCGGGCTTGACCAGGACGAGGGTCTCTTCCAGAGCCATGGGGGGCCTTTCTCTCGATCTCTCTGGGGTGGGAAGGAAAAGGGGATCAGGGGCGATCGTCGTCGCCGAGATGCCCGGGAGGGGTGTCCGAGGCGGTGGCGGCCGCCCGTCGGTCGACGCGGGTGCCGACGACCATCGCGTAGACCCACATGCCGCCGAAGACGACGGCGACGAGGAGCATCGCCGGGACGAGGATCGCCGAGAGCAGCACGACGACCTGGAGGGCCCAGCCGATCACGAGGCCGGCGCGCGAGCCCATCATGCCGGCGGCGATCACCATGAGGACGGCGACCACGGCGCCGCCGACGATGCCCCACCACTGCGGGATGGCCTCGGGCAGGGCGCCCAGCCCGAAGACGGTGAGCCCGCCGAGGAAGACGACGATCGCCGCGAAGCCGAGGACCACGGCGCCGAGCTTCTGGGTGAGCCCGCGCGGGGCCCGGGCGGGCCGACCCGTCCGGGCGGGACGCGCGCTCATGCGCTCCACCCCGCCTTCCAGTCCTCCTCCTCGGCGAGGACGATCGCCTCGCCCGCGAGCACCACGGATCCCGCGACGACCACGGCGCGCCGATCGGAGACCGCCGCCCACTCGCGTGCCGCGTCGGCGGCCTCGGCGAGGGACGGATAGACGGCCACGCGTCGTCCTGCCTGCTCCGCCAGGTCGGCGAGCGCCTCGGCGTCCCCGGCGCGGGCGGAGGCGGGGGCGGTCGCGAAGACCTGTGCGACGGCGGGGGCGAGCGCGCGGACGATGCCCGCCGCGTCCTTGTCGCCGAGGACGCCGAGGACGAGCCCCCACTCGTCGAAGTCGAAGCTGTCCCCCAGCGCCTGCGCCAGAGCGCGCGCGCCATGGGGATTGTGCGCGGCGTCGACCACGACGGTCGGCGCGATGCCGACCAGCTGCAGCCGTCCCGGGGAGGTGGCGCCCTGCAGTCCCTCGGCGAGGATGTCGCCGGCGATCGGCTGCGCACCGCCGCCGATCAGCGACTCCACGGCCGCGACGGCGAGAGCGGCGTTGTGACCCTGGTGCGCGCCGTAGAGGGGGAGGTACTGCTCCGCGTACTCGCCGGCGAGCCCGCGCAGGCCCAGGAGCTGCCCGCCCACCGCGAGGCGCTGATCGGCCAGCCCGAAGTCGGTGCCGTCGAACGCGATCGTCGCGCCCTGCTCTTCGGCGACCCGCCGCAGCACAGCCTCCGCCTCGGGGGCCTGCGCGGCGGAGACGACGGCGGCGCCCGGTTTGATGATGCCGGCCTTCACCTCGGCGATCTCGCCGATCGTCCCGCCGAGCCGGTCGGCGTGGTCGATGTCGATGGGGGCGAACACGGCGACATCGCCGTCGGCGGTGTTCGTCGAGTCCCACGACCCGCCCATTCCCACCTCCAGCACCAGCACGTCCACCGGCGCATCGGCGCAGGCGACGAAGGCGAGCACCGTGAGCAGCTCGAAGAAGGTCAGCGGCTCCTCGCCCTGCGCCTCCAGCTCCGCGTCGACGATCGCGGCGAAGGGCTCGATCTCGTCCCAGGCCTCGGCGACGGCCGCGTCGGCGATCGGCTGCCCGTCGATCATGATGCGCTCGGTGAAGCGCTCCAGGTGCGGGCTCGTGAACAGTCCCGTCCGCAGCCCGTGGGCGCGCAGCAGGCTCTCGACCATCCGCGCCGTGGAGGTCTTCCCGTTCGTGCCGGTCAGGTGCACCACCCGGTAGGTGCGCTGCGGGTCGTCGAGCAGCGTGAGGACCCGCGCGGTGCGCTCCTTGCGGGGCTGCACCCAGCGCTCGCCGGCCCGGGCGAGCAATGCCTCGTAGACGGCGTCGGCGCGCTCTCGATCGTCCGCGGCGCTCATGATCCGGCCTCCTGGTCCCGCTGACGCGCCACCGCGATCATCACGTCTCCGGCGTTGGCATAGGTCCCGGCCGGGATGTGCGCCACGTGATCGGGGCGGAAGCCGTAGGTGTCGGCCCACGCCGCAGGGGAAGCCGCCCGCGGCGCCTCCGGGGTGCGCACCATCGGGCTGAACCAGCTGGCCAGGGTCTCGCCCATCAGCAGCGCGGTGTGCGGTCGCTCCGACTCGGGGCCGGCGGCCGGGAACACGGCGGCGTCCTCGGGGCTGTCGAACAGCAGGTACAGGCCGATCCGGTCGCTCACGTCGAAGTCGGCGGCCTTCCGGGTGTCCTGCACCGCGCGGACCATGTCGCGCGCGAGGCCCTCGGCCTCGAGCGCCGGCGTGGTGGTCGTGTCGAGCAGCACGAAGCCGCCGCTCGGCACGATCGCCAGCGCCTCGCCCGCCGGGCGCCCCGCGGTCTCCAGCGCCAGCTCGTACTCGCCCTCGGCCAGGGCGATGCCGCCGGCGGTGACCGCGCCGTCCCGCTCGCTCCAGTCCCCCGCCCTGGCGGCCTGGATGACCTTCTGCACGTCCTTGCCCAGGCGGGGACCCGCCGCACGGGCGTTGACGCTCAGGCGGTGGCTGATGCCGTACTCGGCGGCAGTGCCCTCCTCCTGTGGCGCGAACTCGACGGACTTGACGTTCAGCTCCTCGCGGAGGATGCCTTCGAACGGGGCGAGCTCCGCCGCGAGCGGCGACACGACGGTCAGCCGCGAGAGCGGCAGACGGACGCGCAGCTTCTCCCGCTTGCGCAGGGCGTTGCCCACGCTGCAGATCTCGCGCACCGCGTCCATGGCGTCGCGCACGTCGTCGGCGGCGGGGAAGGCTGCCGGGTCGGGCCAGTCGGCCAGGTGCACGCTGCGCCCGCCGGTGAGGCCCTGCCACACCCGTTCCGTGACCAGCGGCGCGAGGGGCGCCGCCACCCGGCACAGGGTCTCCAGCACCGTGTAGAGGGTGTCGAAGGCGTCGGTGCTCGATGCCTCGGCCGTCACATCGGTCCAGAACCGGTCGCGCGAGCGGCGGATGTACCAGTTGGTGAGCACCTCGGCGAAGTCCCGCAGCCGCGCGGCGGCGGTGGTGGAGTCCAGTCCCTCCAGGTCGGCGCGGACGTCGCGGACGAGGTCGCCGGTGCGGGCGAGGATGTACCGGTCGAGCACGTCGGCCGAGTCCGTCCGCCACCGCGCCTCGTAGCCGTCGCCGGCCGCGCCGCGCGCCGCGTTCGCGTACGTCGCGAAGAAGTACCACGAGTTCCACAGCGGCAGCAGGAACTCGCGGACGCCGGCGCGGATGCCCTCCTCGGTCACGGCGAGGTTGCCGCCGCGCAGCACCGAGCTGGACATCAGGAACCAGCGCATCGCGTCGGAGCCGTCGCGGTCGAACACCTCGGACACGTCCGGGTAGTTCCGCAGCGACTTCGACATCTTGTAGCCGTCGTTGCCGAGCACGATGCCGTGGCAGCTCACGCCGGTGAACGCGGGGCGGTCAAAGAGCGCCGTGGACAGCACGTGCATCACGTAGAACCAGCCGCGGGTCTGCCCGATGTACTCCACG
>JBEBWQ010000219.1:0-4192 GCA_040392075.1 Microbacterium sp. | reverse complement strand
TACTCGATGCCGTTGTGCACCATCTTCACGAAGTGGCCGGCGCCGTCGTGGCCGATGTGGGTCACGCAGGGCTCGCCCTCGGCGACCGCGGCGATGGACTTGAGGATCGGCCCGAGGGTGACCCAGGATTCGTCGGAGCCGCCGGGCATGATCGACGGGCCGAGCAGGGCGCCCTCCTCGCCGCCGGAGATGCCGGCGCCGACGAAGTTGATGCCGGTCTCGCGCACGGCCTTCTCGCGGCGGATGGTGTCGGTGAAGAGCGCGTTGCCGCCGTCGACGATGATGTCGCCCGGCTCGAACACGCGCACCAGCTCGTCGATCACCGCGTCGGTCGGACCGCCGGCCTTGACCATGATGATCGCCGTCCGCGGCTTCTGCAGCGCGGCCGCGAATCCCTCGTAGTCCGCGGCGGGGACGAAGCCGGCCTCCGGGTGCGCGTCCAGCACCGCCTGGGTCTTCGCATAGCTGCGATTGAAGATCGCCACGGTGTTCCCCTCGCGGCTGGCGAGGTTGCGGGCGAGGTTGGAGCCCATGACGGCGAGGCCGACGACTCCGATGTTGGCGGCGGCGGGAGCGGTCACCGGGTCAGTCCTTGCGGTTTCCGGAGCGGCCCAGCGAGAACAGCGCGGCGAAGGCGCCGACGATGGAGCACACTGTCATGGCGCCGAGGAGCCAGACCAGAGCGTGAGAGGCGAGAACCGGGTCGAACATGCAAGCCTCCTCGGGCTGCTCCAGGACGGGGACGTCCTCAGCCTAGCGGCTCGTCCGGTACCATAGAGTCATCACTCCTCGGCGAGGGAGTCCGCGCGTGCGCGCCGGAGCTCCGTGATCGACGCGGCGATGCGGGCCCGGTGGCCTGTCTCTCGTGCCGTGCGCCGAGGGCGCTCATAGACACCGCGCGCACCGCGCGTCCCGAAGGAGAATCATGACCGAGAACCTCGTCCTCGCCGAGACCCGCGAGAACTTCGGCAAGGGCTTCGCCCGCCGCCTCCGTGCCGCCGGCAAGATCCCCGCCGTCGTCTACGGCCACGGCGAGGCCCCCCGCCACCTGGCCCTGCCCGGTCACCAGCTCTCGCTGATCGTCCGTCAGGCCAACGCCCTGCTCGACCTCGACATCGACGGCACCCGCGTGCTCGCCCTGGTCAAGGACGTGCAGCGCGACCCGGTGCGCCAGATCATCGAGCACATCGACCTCCTGATCGTCCGCAAGGGCGAGAAGGTCGAGGTCGAGGTCCCGGTCCACGTCGTCGGTGAGCCGTTCAGCGGAAACATGGCCACCCTGGAGACCACCACCATCCGGCTCCTGGTCGAGGCCACCCACGTGCCCGAGAACGTCCAGGTCTCGGTCGAGGGCCTCGAGGACGGTGCCCACGTCTCCGCTGGCCAGGTCGACCTGCCGCAGGGCGCGTCGCTCGTCGACGACCCGGAGCTGATCCTCGTCGTCGTCGCGCAGCCCGCCGCCGCGCATGCCGCGGAGCTGGAGGACGAGGCCGCCGCCGAGTAAGGCGATGCGGTTCTTCGGAAGGGGGCGCGAGCGCATCGCGTCCCCTTCCGCTGTCTCGGCACCCGACCGTCGCGCAGCGCGCCGGGGCGGGGCATCGGAAACGGGAGGAGACCCGGACATGGCGCTCACCTGGCTCGTCGTCGGCCTGGGCAACCCGGGACCGCGGTACGCCGTCACCCGGCACAACATCGGGCAGATGGTGGTGGACGAGCTCGCCTCCCGGCGGGGGGAGACCTTCCGGGAGCACCGCGGCGGCGCCCGTGTCGCCGAGACCTGGCTGCGCCCGGGAGCCGAGAAGATCGTCCTGGCCAAGCCCAACACGTTCATGAACGTCTCCGGCGCCCCGGTGGGCGCTCTTGCGCGCTTCTATCAGGTGCCCCCGGAGCGCGTGGTGATCGTCCACGACGAGCTGGACATTCCCTTCGACACCGTGCGTCTGAAGTCCGGCGGCGGCCACGGCGGCCACAACGGCGTGCGAGACGTCGCGCGGGTGCTCGGCACTCCCGACTTCGCGCGGGTCCGCGCCGGGATCGGGCGGCCCCCGGGACGGCAGGACGCCGCCGACTGGGTGCTCGCGCCCTTCAGTAGCACCGAACGCGAGAACCTGCCGATCCTGATCTCGGACGCCGCCGACGCCGTGGAGACCCTCGTGGGCGAGGGGCTCCTCGCCGCCCAGCAGAAGCACCACGCTCCGCGCTGAGCGCCTCCCGCCCGTGGAGACGGTCCCTCCCGGTCCGCGTCCCCGTCATCTTGCGCGGAGACGACGGGGCCGCCGGTGCCGCAGGCCCCACGATCTCCGGATGAGACACGGTATTCCTGCGGCTTCGCGCAGGACGCCGGTCACGGGGCATGCCGGGTCGGGCCACGGGGCGCCGGCGCCGGTGGGCGAGGATGTGGCGCGTGGGTCGAGGACACCGCGCACAGGGGAGCTCCACGGAGCGCATCGCCCCCGGCGGGAGCTCAGAACGTGGAGCCGAGACCCGCAGCCGCGCCGAGGGCGAGCCCCATGGCGGCGAGGAAGAACGCGATCACGGGCCCCAGGATCGCGAGGATCAGCGCGGTGATCCCCATCCCGCGTCCCCGCCTGCGGGCGATCCCGATGATTCCGAACACGATCGCGGCGATGCCGGTCAGGGTGCCGATCCAGAACCCGATCTCCGCCCACAGCACCTGCGTCCGGACGGGGGACAGGATGCGCAGGTCGTTCGCGGAGGCGGCCAGATAGTCGGGGTCGGTGGTGCCCAGGATCGCGCCCATCTGCCAGGCCGCGACGGCCATCACGATCGGGGCGACGACCGCGGCCACCAGCGACAGGACCAGGGCGGTCAGCCCGGGAGCGCGGGAGGCGGGCGGAACGGGCGCCGGCGGTGCCGTGTAGCCCCAGGCGGGACCGACGAAGGCGCCGCTCGGCGCGGCGTAGTATCCGGGCGTCGCGGGAGCAGGAGCGGGGACGCCCGGGTATCCGGCGGGTGCACCGGGATACCCGGCGGGCGCGACCGGGGTCTGCGGTGCCGGGTAGCCGGCGGGCGCGGGGTATCCGGGCGCGCCGGGGGAGCCCGGAGCACCGGTCGGCGCCGGGTACGCGGGCACGGCGACCGGCGCCGGGTACGGCGGCGGGAAGCCCGGCGCCGGGTAGCCGGCCGCCTCGGGTGCCGGCGCCGGATAGACGGGCGGCGGGGTCTCGTGCGAGGCCGCCTCGCCCCCGGGCGGGAGGCTCTGGTCGCTCATGCGCTCCTCCTCAGCAGGCCGATCCGGTCGTACACCTGCGACAGCGTGGCGCCGGCGACCTCGTTGGCGCGCTCGGCGTTGACGGCCAGGAGCCGGTCCAGCTCGGCGGGGTCGTCGAGCAGCTCCTGCGCACGGGAGCGGACCGGCTCGAACTCGGTCACCACGACCTCGGCGAGGTCCTTCTTGAAGTCGCCGTAGCCGCGGCCGGCGTACTCGTCCTCGAGCGCGGAGATCGAGCGGCCGGTCAGCGCCGAGTAGATGGTCAGCAGGTTCGACACTCCGGGCTTGCCCTCACGGTCGAAGCGGACGACGCCCTCGGAGTCGGTGACGGCGCGCATGACCTTCTTCGCGTTCTTCGACGGCTCATCCAGGAGGTAGAGCACGCCGGCGTCCGTCTCGGCCGACTTCGACATCTTCGAGGTGGGCGTCTGCAGGTCGTAGATGCGCGCGGTCTCGGTCTGGATCACCGCCTCGGGGATGCGGAAGGTCTCGCCGAAGCGGCTGTTGAAGCGCGTCGCGAGGTCGCGGGTCAGCTCGATGTGCTGCTTCTGGTCCTCGCCCACCGGCACGATGTGGGACTGGTACAGCAGGATGTCCGCGGCCATCAGCACCGGATAGGTGAACAGGCCCACCGAGGTCGCGTCCGACCCGTAGCGGGCGGACTTGTCCTTGAACTGGGTCATCCGGCCGGCCTCGCCGAAGCCGGTGAGGGTGCCGAGGATCCACGTGAGCTCTGCGTGCGCGGGCACGTGGGACTGCACGTACAGGGTGGACTTGGACGGCTCGATGCCGGCGCCGATGTACTGCGCGGCCGTGCGCCGGGTCTTCTCCCGCAGCTCCGCCGGATCCTGCGGAACGGTGATGGCGTGCAGGTCCACGACGCAGAAGAAGGCGTCGTAGGAGCTCTGCAGGTCGCGCCACTGCATGAGCGCCCCGATGTAGTTGCCGATCTGGAGCGAA
>JBEBWQ010000218.1:0-4207 GCA_040392075.1 Microbacterium sp. | reverse complement strand
CGCGCACGGTCGGCGCCGACCCCGAATCGGGGGAGGAGATCACCGCGCAGAACGGTCGGTTCGGCCCGTACCTGAAGAAGGGGACCGACTCCCGCTCGCTGGAGAGCGAGCAGCAGATCTTCGACATCACCCTCGAGCAGGCGCTCGAGATCTACGCGCAGCCCAAGTACGGGGCGCGGCGCGCATCCAGCGCGCTGGCGGAGTTCGAGGCCGACCCGGTCAGCGGCAAGCCGATCCGGATCCGCGACGGCCGGTTCGGCCCGTACGTCACCGACGGCGAGACCAACGTGACGATCCCGCGGGGTCAGCAGCCGACGGACATCACCTTCGAGATCGCCGTGCAGATGCTCGCCGACAAGCGCGCCAAGGGGCCGGCGCCCCAGCGCGGGGCCCGCACGACCGCGGCGAAGAAGACGACTGCGGCCAAGACGTCGACGGCGAAGAAGACCGCCGCGGCGAAGAAGGCGCCTGCCGCCAAGACGACGGCCGCGAAGAAGCCCGCGGCGACGAAGGCGACCGCCCGGACCACCACGGCCAAGACGCAGGCGGCCCGGAAGAGCACCGCCGAGAAGACCGAGTCGTGAGCACCCGCCCGGGCCTGTGGATCACGCTCGAGGGCGGTGACGGCACGGGCAAGACCACCCAGGCGGAGCTGCTCGCCGAATGGCTGCGCGCCCAGGGGCGCAGCGTGCTGCGCACCCGCGAGCCGGGTGGGTCCGAGGTCGGGGTGCTCATCCGCGACATCGTGCTGCACCATCGGGGGGACGTCGCTCCGCGCGCGGAGGCGCTGCTGTACGCCGCCGACCGGGCGCATCACGTCGCGACCGTGGTTCGGCCGGCTCTCGCCCGCGGCGAGGTGGTGCTCCAGGACCGCTACCTCGACTCGTCCGTGGCCTATCAGGGCGCCGGGCGCGTGCTCGACGCGGACGAGATCCGATCGCTCTCGCTGTGGGCGGTGGAGGGCGCGCTGCCGGACGTGACGATCCTCCTCGACCTGGACCCGGAGCGCGCTCGGGCCCGCCTGGACGCGGCGGACAAGCCCTTCGACCGGCTGGAGGCCGAGAAGCTCGCCTTCCATGAGAGGGTGCGGCAGGCGTATCTCGATCTCGCCGCGGCAGAGCCTGACCGCTTCCTCGTGCTCGATGCCGCCGCCGACTCGCAGACGATCGCCGCAGCCGTGCGTGATCGCCTCGCTCCCTTTCTCGGGTGACGGCCCGTTGTCTGCACGGGACCGCATCTCGGCGCTGAGGTCGCAGGAACTCCCCGGAGCCCTGCGCCCTCGCGCAGCTTTGCGGAGCAGTGCGGCTGTTCCCGGGAGCATGCCCGGACGCGTGTCGGACCCCGCCGTTAGGCTGGACCGGTGACCGCCGCCCTCCCTGCCGCATTCCCCTGGGGAGAGGTGTGGGGGCAGGACGACGCGGTCGAGGCCCTGCGCCGTGCGGCCGCCGATCCCGACGCGCTGGCCCACGCCTGGTTGTTCACCGGCCCGCCAGGCTCGGGGCGCTCGGTGCTCGCCCGGGCGTTCGCGGCGGCGCTCATCGCCGACGACCCGGCGGCGACGGAGTCCGAGCGCACCGCGGCCATGACGCAGGTCCAGGCGGGCACTCACCCCGACGTCACGGTGCTGCGCACCGAGAAGGTGATCATCACGATCGCGGAGGCGCGCGCGCTCGTGGAGCGCTCCTACTTCGCGCCGTCCGCGGGACGATACCGCGTGATCATCGTGGAGGACGCCGACCGGATGGTGGAGCGCACCTCCAACGTGCTGCTGAAGGCGCTCGAGGAGCCGCCGGAGCAGACGGTGTGGATCCTCTGCGCGCCCAGCGACGCGGACCTGCTGCCGACGATCCGGTCGCGCGTGCGCACCCTGCGCCTGCGCGAGCCCGGAGTCGATGACGTCGCCCGTCTCATCGTCGAGCGCACGGGCGCCGATCCGGTGCTCGCCGAGCAGGCCGCCCGCCACGCGCAACGGCACATCGGAATGGCGCAGCGTCTCGCCACGGACGAGGCCGCGAGACTCCGCCGCGACGACACCCTCCGTGCGGTGCTCGACGTGCGCGGCGTGGGGAGCGCCGTGGACGTCGCCGGGCGGATCGTGCAGGCGGCCACGGAGGACGCGAAGGCCCTGACCACCGAGCGCGACGAGGCCGAGCGGCGGGCGCTCCTGCGCACCGTCGGCGTGGCTGAGGGGCAGGCGGTGCCGCCCGCGCTGCGGGCTCAGGTGAAGGCGCTGGAGGACGAGCAGGGCAAGCGCGCCACCCGGAGCCTCCGCGACGGGATCGACCGGGTCCTCACCGATCTGCAGAGCCTGTTCCGCGACGTCGTCCTGCTGCAGTTCGGTCGCGGTGACGACCTCATCAACCGCGAGCTCGAGGAGCGGCTCCGTGCGCTCGCGGCGGACTGGTCCGTGCCGCGCACCCTCACGGTCCTGGACCATCTCTCGGAGACCCGGGCGAGCCTGGAGCGCAACGTGGCGCCGCTGCTCGCACTGGAGAGCCTGCTCGTCACCGTCGCCAGTGGAAGGAAGCCGTGAAGACTTCGAAGACCTCTCCCGTCCGCCGGGCGCTCTCCGCGATCGCAGGTCTGACCGTGGCGGCGCTCGCACTGTCCGGGTGCCTCGCCTCGATGATCCCCGAGCCGGCGCCGACCACGCCAGGGCCGACCGCGGCGCCGGATGCGAGCGGAGTGCCCGCCGAGCTGCGCTCGTTCTACGAGCAGACGCTCGTCTGGGAGAACTGCGGCATGGGGATCGACTGCACGACGGTCACCGCGCCGCTCGACTGGGAGAACCCGGCGACGGGCACGATCGAGATCGCGGCGGTCCGGCATCAGGCGCGGAGCGGGAGCCCGATCGCCTCGCTCCTGATCAACCCGGGAGGCCCGGGGGGCAGCGGCGTGGACATCGTGACCGACGCCGTGGGCTACATCCTCGGGGCACCCCTTCTGGAGAACTTCGACGTGGTCGGTTTCGACCCGCGCGGGGTGGGGCAGTCGACCGCCGTCACCTGCTTCGACGCGGCCGAGATGGATGCCTACCTGTACGACATCCCGGACGCCCCGCGCGGCACTCCCGAGTGGGAGGCCGAGATCACCGAGGCGAACGCGCGCTTCGCACAGGCGTGCGACGAGAACAGCGGGGGGATCCTGCCGTTCATCACCACCGTCAACTCGGCACGCGACATGGACCTCCTCCGCGGGGTGCTGGGCGACTCCGAGCTGCACTACCTCGGCTTCTCCTACGGCACCTTCCTCGGTGCCACCTACGCCGAGCTGTTTCCGGAGCGCGCCGGCCGTCTGGTCCTCGACGGCGCGATGGACCCGTCGGTTCCGAGCGAGGAGATCGGCCTCACGCAGGTGATCGGCTTCGAGTCGGCGCTGCGGGCGTACATGGAGGGCTGTCTGACCTCTCCCGCCACCTGCCCGTTCACGGGCACCGTGGACGAGGCGCTGAGCGATCTCCATGCCCTTCTGGTGAGCGTGGACCGATCGCCGCTGCCGAACGCCGACGGACGCCGGCTCGGCGCCGATGCGCTCGTGCTCGCCATCATCACCGCGCTCTATTCGCAGGAGAGCTGGAGCTTCCTCAGCGAGGCGCTGACCGCCGTGCTGGAGGGCGATCCGAGCATGGCCCTCTATCTGACCGACTACTACAACGGCCGGGAGGGCGGGATCTACACGGACAACAGCTCGGAGGCCTTCCGGGCGTACAACTGCATGGACTATCCCACCGACCCGGACGGAGACGACGCGGCGTTCGAGCAGCGCGTCATCACAGAGGCGCCGACCCTCGGCGCGTACATGCTCGGTCCCGACTCGTGCGAGGTATGGCCGTACCCGGCGGTCGGCACCCGCGGAGCGATCACCGCCGAGGGCGCTGCACCGATCGTCGTGATCGGGACGACGAACGATCCGGCCACGCCGTACCAGTGGGCGGTCGGCCTCGCCGATCAGCTCAGCAGCGGCGTCCTCATCACCCGGGTGGGCGAGGGGCACACCGGCTACAACCAGGGCAACCGGTGCGTCGACCGCGCGGTGGAGGACTTCCTGATCTCCGGGACCGTCCCGGAGAACGGCCTGCGCTGCGGGTGAGGGCCTGCGCTACGGCGTGACGGCGGAATCAGTTGTCGGCGTTCTGCGGGACCCGCCGCAGAAGTTCGGCGACGGCGTCGGTCAATGCGTCGGTCTTCTGCTCGATTCCGTCGAACCG
>JBEBWQ010000217.1:0-4239 GCA_040392075.1 Microbacterium sp. | reverse complement strand
AGCAGGCGCGTGTCGCCCTGCGCGCGACCCTGCACGACCCCGGCCGCTACGGCCAGGCCGCGATCTGGAGCGATCTGGGGCTCGACCGGATCCTTCTGCAGCTTCCCCTGGAGCAGCTGGCCCTCATCGACCTGCCCGATCCGGTGCAGCGGCTGCTGCAGGCCACCAGCGGCGCCGACCTCGCCCGCACACTCGAGGCGTACCTCGACAACGGCGCCGACGCCCAGCGCACGGCGGGGAAGCTCCACGTTCACCGGAGCACCCTGTACTATCGGCTCGACCGCGTGCGCGCGCTCATCGACGTCGACCTCTCCGACGGCATCGTCCGCCGTGAGCTGCACACCGCCCTGCGGATCGCCCAGCTCGCCGGGCTCACCGGGCCGGCGAAGGCCTCCTGACACGATCCGCGGCGGCGCTCCCGGCGCCCGGCGCGGGGCGGCGTCCCGTGATCCTGCACGCCGCTCTCACCCATCATCCGTCGCATTCCCCGTCATCCTGCACGAAGACGCGGGACCTGCAGGTATATGCCGAGGAAGCCGCCGGGGGACCGCAGTTCCTGCGACTCGGGCGACCCGAGCGACTCCGGCGACTCCGCGCAGGGTGACGGCAGGGGATGTCGACCGCTCCGCGCACGCCGACGGGAACGGGCGGCGGACCGCCTCAGACCGGGACGACGGTGGTCGGCAGGTGCGCGAGCCCCCGGATGCGATTGTTCAGACGCCGCTCAGGGGTGCCCGTCTCGAAGCGCTCCACCAGGTCGGCGAGCGCGAGGAGCACCGCATGACCCTCCAGGCGGGCCAGGCCCTGACCCGCGCACCCGTGCACGCCGATGCCGAAGCCGAGATGGTCGACCGGGTTGCGGGTCAGATCGAAGCGGTCGGGGTCGGCCCACTTGCGCTCGTCGTGATTGGCCGAGCCGTAGAGCATCAGCACGCGCTCGCCCTCGGGGATCACCGCGTCGCCGAGGTCCACCTCTCGGGTGGTCACCCGGCTGAACCACTGCAGCGGAGACTCCATCCGCACCGTCTCGTTGAACGCGGCCGGGATGAGGGAGCGGTCGGCGCGGATCATCTGCCACTGCTCCGGGTTCTCCGCGAAATACCGCACCGCGGCGCTGATCGCATTGATCGTGGTGTCCAGGCCCGCCGTCACGTAGGCGCTCATCAGCGGTGCGACCGACTCCTGCGCGATCACTCCGCGGTCGGCGGCATCGAAGATCGCCCAGCCGAAGCTGTCCTCGGTGAGATCGTCCTTGTGCAACGTCGCGAGGTAGGCGAACTGGTCTTCCAGCAGCGGGGACGCGGCGACGGTGCGCGGGTCGTTCGGGCCTCCCGCGTTGAACGCGGCCTCGGCCCAGGCCAGTGCCCGCGGGGCGATCTGCGGGTCGAGCCCCACCAGGCGCAGCACCACCTGCACGGGGAAGGCCCGGGCGAGGTCCTCGACGGCGTCGAAGCCCCCCGCCGCGACGAGCGGCTCGACGAGCGCGCGCGCCTGCGCCTCCAGGTCGGCCTGCATGCGCCGCAGCGCCCGGGGTGCGAGGCGATCGGCCAGCACGCCGCGGAGGACGTCGTGCTCGGGCGGGTCGGTGGCGACGATGATGCCGCGGGTGGTCGTGTTCGAGCCGGGGTTCAGCGCCACCCCCTGGGCGGAGCTGAACGTCTCCCAGTCCATCAGCGCGGCGCGGACGTCCGCGTAGCGGCCCAGCGCCCATACGCCGTGCCTCCGGAGCCGGACCGCGGTCGCGGTGTCGCGGATCTCGCGGTACAGCGGCCAAGGATCGGTGAGGGCCTCATCGGTGAACAGGTCGATCTCGCTCTCGATGAGCGGGGAGGGGGATGCAGACGTCATCGTCGTCGCTCCAGGGGTCGTGGCGATCAGGGTCCCTCGAATGCTAGGTCGGTCGCTGTCGCCCCGGCCTCGCCCGCAGTGTGGGAGATCCACCCCGGCAGAATCGACACACTGTCGGAGATGTCGCCGCCGATCCCAGGGCCGATATGGACAGAGTGTCGGAATCGAGCGGACGACTTTCCTCCGCCCTCCCCTCGTGCCGGCGAACCTCGGAAACCTAGCCTCGACAGACGACCCCCGACGAAGAGGAGCATCCCATGCCCGCCATCGAGATCGACCAGAACCGCTGCGAGGGCTACGGGTTCTGCGCCGAGGCCGCCCCCGCGCTGCTGGAGCTCGACGACGAGGGGATCCTCCACGCCCTCGCCCGCCCGGAGACGCCGACGGACATCGAACGCGCCGAGGCCGCCGTCCGCGTGTGCCCTGTCGCCGCCCTCACGCTCGCCGGCGACTGACGGGGCGCGCCCACCGGCACCGGCCCGGCGGCGGCACGTCGCGCAGCGCCGGCCGGGACTCACGTCGTCCGCCGGCGGCGGTCCCCGCTTCTCCGGATGCGCGCCGGTCGTCCTGCCCGGCCCGCCTAGGAGCCTGCTTCGTCTCCGAGTCGCAGTCGTGCGGCGGCGCGGCGCACCATCGGTTCGCGGAGCTCCCGCATGACCTCGGGCATCCGGATCGTCATCGCCGGATCCACGTCCGGCCGACCGGGCGCTCCCGCGTCGAGAGGCGGCTGCGGGTCGTACTCGATCATCAGCTGGATGCGCGCGGCCGCCGCGGTACCGGCGATCTCCGCCACCACCGCCAGGCCGAAGTCGATCCCGCTGGTCACGCCGCCACCGGTGATCAGCGTGCCGTCGCGCACGACGCGCCCCTGCTCGGGGATCGCGCCGAGCAGCGCCAGCATCCCGTGGGACGCCCAGTGCGTCGTCGCACGCCGGCCGCGGAGCAGCCCCGCCGCGCCCAGGACGAACGCGCCCGTGCACACGCTCGTGACGTAGCGGGCGCCCGCCGCCTGCCGTCGCACGAAGTCCAGCGCCTCCTCGTCGGCCATCAGCTCCATCGCGCCGGGGCCGCCGGGGACCATGAGCACATCGGCCTGCGGCGCGTCCTCGAACGTCGTGCTGGGCAGGATCGAGAACCCCGAGTCGGTCGCGATCGGCTCGATGCGGTGCCAGACGACGTCGACCGTCGTCCCGGGAAGCTGTGCGAACACCTGCAGCGGACCGGTGAGGTCGAGCTGGGTGATACCGGGGAAGGCCAGGGCGACGACGCGCAGATTCTGCTCCATGCCCCCATTCTTGCGCACCGGGCCGACCGATCAGCGCACGCGGAGGGCCGCCGGCGGCGCTGAGGGTCGAGACCGGACGCAGGGTCTCCGGACTTCCCCGCTCCACCGCAGCGGCGCAGGCGCCCGGGCGCCCGGGGATGCGCGCCTCACCCGGTCCGCACGCGCAGCACGGCCTTCAGCACCGTCCCCGAGTCCATCTCGCGGTACCCCTCGGCGACCTCGTCCAGCGCATACACGCGGTCGATGAGCGGCGAGACGTCGAGCGAGCCCGCGACGGTGGCCGCCAGGAACTCCGGCAGGTAGCGCCGGGCGGGCGCGACCCCGCCGGCGAAGCGCGTGGCGTTGTCGAAGAGGCGCTTCGGCGGGATCGGGTCCACACCGTGCGGCACGCCCACGTAGCCGAGCGCACCGCCCGGACGCACCAGGGTCAGGGCCGAGTCGAAGGCCCCCTGCATGCCGACGCATTCGATCACCCGATCGGCGAGACGGCCGTCGTTCCTCTCCCGGAGGCGGTCCGCGGCGGGCTCGTCGCGCCCGATCCGCACGGTCTCCGCACCGAACCCGGCGGCGATCGCCAGCCGGCCCGGCTGCTCGCCGAAGAGGATCACCCGCGCCGCGCCGAGCCGGAGCGCGGCGAAGGCCGCGGAGATGCCGACGGCTCCGTCGCCGACGACCGCGACCACGTCGCCGGGCTGGACCCCGGCCAGCACCGCGCCGTGCGTGCCGGTGGCGAAGACGTCGGCCAGCGGGATCAGCCGGCGGGCGAGGTCGTCGTCGATCTCCTCGGCCACCCAGGGGAGGGCGACGAGGGTCGCATCCGCGAAGGGCACGCGGATCCGCTCGGCCTGCGCCCCCGGGCCGTCCTTGCCCCAGAGGCCCGACTCGGCGCAGAGCGGCTGCAGGCCGCGGTCGCATTCGTCGCACGACCCCTCGGAGTACATGAAGGGCGCGATCACGGCGTCGCCCGGGCGGAAGTCCGTGACACCCTCGCCCACCGCGCGCACGCGCCCGAGGAACTCGTGCCCCGTGCTGCCCGGGGGCTTGGGCAGGATCCCGCGGTACGCCCACATGTCCGAGCCGCAGATCCCCGCGTAAAGGATGTCCAC
>JBEBWQ010000216.1:0-4257 GCA_040392075.1 Microbacterium sp. | reverse complement strand
TCGGGCAGGCGCCGAAGGGCGCGTTGAAGGAGAAGGTGCGCGGCTCGATCTCGGTGAGGGTCAGCGGGTGGTTGTTCGGGCAGGCCAGCTTCTCGGAGAAGGACTGCCAGGCGGCGTCGCCCTCCTCGTCGACGAAGTTGACCTGGACCACGCCGCTGGTCAGGCCCAGGGCCGTCTCCACCGAGTCGGTGACCCGGCTCAGGATGTCCGGACCGGCGACGAGACGGTCCACCACGACGGCGATGTCGTGCTTGTAGCTCTTCTTCAGCACCGGCGGCTCGGCGAGCTGGACCATCTCCCCGTCCACGATCGCGCGGGAGAAGCCCTTGGCGCCGAGCTCGCGGAAGAGGTCGACGAACTCGCCCTTCTTCTGACTGACGATGGGCGCGACGATCTGGTAGCGCGTGCGCTCCGGAAGCTCCATCAGCTGGTCGGCGATCTGCTGCACCGTCTGCCGCTGGATCCTCTCCCCGCAGACGGGGCAGTGCGGGATGCCCACGCGCGCCCAGAGCAGGCGCATGTAGTCGTAGACCTCGGTGATCGTGCCGACGGTCGATCGGGGGTTGCGGTTGGTGGACTTCTGGTCGATCGAGACCGCCGGGCTCAGCCCCTCGATGAAATCGACGTCGGGGCGGTCCACCTGGCCGAGGAACTGCCGCGCGTAGGCGCTCAGGGACTCGACGTAGCGACGCTGGCCCTCCGCGAAGATGGTGTCGAAGGCGAGCGAGGATTTCCCCGAGCCGCTGAGCCCGGTGAAGACCACCAGCGCGTCGCGGGGGATGTCCAGATCGATGTTCTTGAGGTTATGGACACGGGCGCCCTGGACACGGAGTTTTCCGGGGGTGGGAACGGGGAGGATCGGCACTCGACAAGTCTAGGTCGCACCTCCGACATCGGATCGGGAGGAGGCCTCTCCGGCGTTCACCGCCCGCGAAATCGGCCCCGGATCTCCCGGATCAAGACCCGGGGTCAGCCGTCCCCCGCTCCCTCGGCGTCTCCGCGCCCGACGAACGGCCCCAGGCCGTCGCGCAGGGCGACGACCTCGTCCACGCTCATGCCGACCCGCGCCATCACCTGCCGCGGCACGTCGACGGCCCGCTCGCGCAGCCGCCGGCCGTCCTCGGTGAGCGCGAGATCCAGACGGCGCTCGTCGTCGGCGCTGCGCTGCCGCACCAGCAGCCCCTGCGCCTCCAGGCGCTTGACGAGGGGCGAGGCGGTCGCCGGGTCCATCGCGAGATCGGCGGCGAGATCGCCCAGGGAGCGCGGCGAGCGCTCCCACAGCGCCAGCATGACGAGGTACTGCGGATGGGTGAGGCCGAGCGGCTCGAGGAGGGGCCGGTAGATCGACACGACGTTGCGCGCCGCGGTGACCAGCGCGAAGCAGAGCTGGTTCTCCAAGAGCAGCAGCTCGTCCTCCCCGCTCCTCGCATCCACGATGCCCTCCTTCGTCATCTGATCCTATCGTGCCCTAATACTTAGTACACTAATGAATATGCACTCCTCGGCGAAGGACCGTCCCCCGCTCCGCACCCGCATCCGCGAGGCGGGCGGGCTCTATGCATGGCTGAACAGGAGCCTGGTCAAGGCCGCGGGCCCGGCCTCCGTCGGCCCCTACGAGACCGCGCCGCCGCCCACCGCCTCCGAGCGCGCCCAGCGCCCCTGCCCGCTGTGCGGGCATCCGATGACCGCGCACGAGATCGACCGGTCCGGCCCCAAGCCCCTCATGCGCTGCCCCTGACCCCGTCCGCCGCCCGGAGACGGGAGCGAGACCGCACGCGCCGAGGATCCGCGCTAGGACTGTCCGGCGTGGTGCTCGCGGGCGACGTCGAGCCAGAAGAGCAGCTGCTCCTCATCGGCGAGCGCCGCGCCCTCCACGTTCAGCCAGCCCGGCCCCATCGGCCGCCGTGCGGCCCCCATCTCGGCCTGCGTCGCCCCGGGGAGCAGGCACAGCTCCGCGCTCCGCTCCGGGTCGACGCGCACGAGGAGATCGCCGTCGCCCCAGGCGGCCACGAGGATCCGCTCGTCGAGCAGGAAGGCGAGGCTCCCGAACATCCGTTTCTCCGTGCACGACTCCTCCCCTGCCAGCAGAGCCCGGATGCGGTCGGCGAGCGCGGCACGGTTCTCGTTCACGACACCCCTAGGCGTGACCGGCGCGCTCCATGGCGCGCAGTTCCTTCTTGAGATCCTGCACCTCGTCGCGCAGGCGCGCGGCGAGCTCGAACTTCAGCTCCCCCGCCGCGGCGAGCATCTGCTCGGAGAGATCCGCGATCGTCGCCTCCAGCTGCTCCGCGCCCTCCGCGGCGATGCCGGTGGAGCGCAGGTTGGGGGTCGGTGACTTCCCCCGTCCGGTCTTCAGCCGGTCGGAGCGGCCGCCCCGGCCCTTCGCCAGCATCTCCGCCGTGTCCGCGCCCTCGCGCGCGAGCACCTCGGTGATGTCGGCGATGCGCTTGCGCAGCGGCTGCGGGTCGATGCCGTGCGCGGTGTTGTAGGCCACCTGCTTCTCGCGCCGCCGCTCGGTCTCCTCGATCGCACGGCGCATGGAGTCCGTGATCGTGTCCGCGTACATGTGCACCTGACCGGAGACGTTGCGCGCCGCACGCCCGATGGTCTGGATGAGCGAGGTGCCGGACCGGAGGAACCCCTCCTTGTCGGCATCGAGGATCGCCACCAGCGACACCTCGGGGAGGTCGAGGCCTTCGCGGAGCAGGTTGATGCCGACCAGCACGTCGTACACGCCCGCACGCAGCTCGGTGAGCAGCTCCACGCGACGCAGGGTGTCCACGTCGGAGTGCAGGTAGCGCACGCGCACGCCGTGCTCGCCGAGGAAGTCGGTCAGCTCCTCCGCCATCTTCTTGGTGAGGGTGGTGACCAGCACCCGCTCGTCGCGCTCCACCCGCTGCCGGATCTCCTCCAGCAGATCGTCGATCTGCCCCTTGGAGGGCTTCACCACGATCTCCGGGTCGATGAGGCCGGTCGGACGGATGATCTGCTCGACCACCCCGTCGGCCACGCCCATCTCGTAGTTCCCCGGCGTCGCGGAGAGGTACACCGTCTGGCCGATCCGCCGGGTGAACTCGTCCCAGCGCAGCGGGCGGTTGTCCATCGCGCTGGGCAGCCGGAAGCCGTGCTCCACGAGCGTGCGCTTGCGCGAGGCGTCCCCCTCGTACATCGCGCCGATCTGCGGCACCGTCGCGTGCGACTCGTCGATGACGAGCAGGAAGTCGTCGGGGAAGAAGTCGAGCAGCGTGTGCGGCGGCTCCCCCGGCTGGCGCCCGTCGAGGTGCCGCGAGTAGTTCTCGATGCCGGAGCAGAATCCGAGCTGCTCCAGCATCTCCAGGTCGAAGGAGGTGCGCATCTTCAGCCGCTGGGCCTCCAGCAGCTTGTGCTGCCGCTCCAGGTCCGCCAGGCGCTCGGTCAGCTCGTCCTGGATGGTGCCGATCGCGCGCTGGATCACATCGGTGCCCGCGACGTAGTGCGAGGCCGGGAAGATGGGTACTGCGTCGAGCCGTGCGACGACCTCGCCGGTGAGCGGGTGCAACGAGTAGAGCGCCTCGATCTCGTCGCCGAAGAGCTCGATCCGGATGGCCAGCTCCTCGTAGACCGGGATGATCTCGATGGTGTCCCCGCGCACGCGGAAGTTGCCTCGCGAGAAGTCGACGTCGTTGCGGTTGTACTGCATCGCGATGAACTGCCGGATCAGTGCGTCGCGGTCGTACCGCTCCCCCACCTGCAGCGCCACCATCGCCCGCAGGTACTCCTCCGGCGCGCCCAGGCCGTAGATGCAGGAGACGGTGGAGACCACGACCACGTCCCGGCGGGAGAGCAGCGAGTTCGTGGTGGAGTGGCGCAGGCGCTCGACCTCGGCGTTGATCGACGAGTCCTTCTCGATGAAGGTGTCCGTCTGCGGCACGTAGGCCTCGGGCTGGTAGTAGTCGTAGTACGAGACGAAGTACTCCACCGCGTTGTTCGGCAGGAGCTCGCGGAACTCGTTGGCCAGCTGCGCGGCGAGCGTCTTGTTGTGCGCGAGCACGAGCGTGGGCCGCTGGACCTGCTCGATGAGCCAGGCCGTGGTCGCCGACTTGCCCGTTCCGGTGGCGCCCAGCAGCACCACGTCCGTCTCGCCGGCGTTGATGCGCCGGGCGAGCTCCGCGATCGCCTGCGGCTGATCGCCGGACGGCTGGTACTCGCTGACCACCTCGAAGGGGCGGACGCTGCGTGTCGGTTGCATGGTTCCAGCGTAGGCCGCACCTCCGACAT
>JBEBWQ010000215.1:0-4285 GCA_040392075.1 Microbacterium sp. | reverse complement strand
CCGGGAGAACCGGGAGAGCCTGGGGAACCCGGAGAGCCCGGAGAACCTGGGGAACCGGGAGAACCCGGGGAACCGGGAGAGCCGGAACAGCCCGGCGACTCCGATGAGTCCGGTCAGCCGGCCCGTCCCGGCGCCTCCGGCGACCAGGGCCGGTCGGGAGACGGCCTGGCCGTGACCGGTGGCGGCGGAATCAGCGGCCTGAGCCTGATGGCTCTCGCACTCCTGCTGGCCGGCGGCACGCTTTTGGTATTCCGTCGCTGGACGCCGGCATCCCCTATCGAGGGGGGGCCCCGGGCCGGACCGCCCGGGGCACCCCCTCGCATGTCCCCGCCCTGGCGAGCCCCCTCACGATTCCGCTGCATCTGTCCCCGCTCCGGATGCGCGGTCCGCGCGCCGATGACGCGGGAGTCCGGATCACGACGAACGGCCGTCTCGATCTCATGGCCATGCTGTCCTCGTGACGCATCGAGCTCGTCATCGAATCAGGGCGCCTCACACTCCCGCGCTCGCGGAGGCGCACCGGCTCAGACGAGAAGCGACGCCGGAGTGAAGCTCACCGGGAACGGCATGCTGACGTCGAGCAGCCCCTCACCGGCAGCACGGGCGACCTCCCGGTAGGCGCCGTCGACGAGATCCCACGCGACGACCGAGGGCTCGTCGGGGTCGACGACCCAGTAGTGCCGACATCCGGCGCGGAGGAGGCGATCCTTCTTCAGCAACAGGTCGATGCCGCGGGTCGAGGGCGAGAGCACTTCGATCGCGAGCAGCAGAGCCGTCGGGAGGTCCGTCTCGGTGAAGGCCCCCCGCGGCGCGACGAGCAGATCGGGCTGGATCACCGTGTTCTCGCTCAGCACGACGTCGACGGGCGCGAAGAGCACCATGAGATCGGTGGGTGCGGCATCGTGGAGCACGAACAGGAGTCTCTTGACGGCGACCTGATGTCGGACCCGCGGCGCCGGGCTCACGATGAGCACCCCGTCGATGAGCTCGTACCGGTGCCCGTCATCGGGCAGAGCCTCCAGATCGGCGCGCGTCAGCGCCCGCCCGTAGGGCAGAAAGCCCGGCGACTCGGTGGTCATGAGAGTCATATGGTAATCGTTCCCCTCGTTCATCTCCCCACCTCAGCACCCGGACATCCGCCCAGGCCAGGCTCAGTTTCCGCCTGTGGATAACCCCGGCCGGACATGCCTTTCACAACCACTGCGCGGGGTGTCCTCACAGAGCCGGCAGTCCCAGGCTGCTCGAACGGGATCCTCCCGAAGGCGGGCAGCATCTCCTCCTCCGATCATCTCCGCCACGGCGGTGGGTGGGTCCCGGGCGCCGAACCCGTGCTACTCGATCTGCGGCCCCGCCGCCATCGAGGAGTCGCGGATGCGGCCGAAGCCGCGGGAAACCGGAGGCGTCCACAGGAGCACGATGACGATGAGCGCGAGGACGGCCGTCGCCGTGGCGGTCCAGTCCCACCTATCGCTGCCGACGACGACGATCGCGTTGAGCAGGGCCACCAGGGCGAGGTAGACCGTGACGAGCAACCGGGACAGCCCGCTGCCCCGGCGCACTCCGGCGGCGACGGCGAAGATCAGGAGACCGAACAGCGTGATCCCCGATCCCAGGATCGACAGGGTCAGCACCTCCCCCGGGTTCTCCCCCTCGTAGCGCGCGAGGAGGATGAGGATGCCCAGGCCCGTCGCGACGACGCCGATGGCGTGGGCGAGCACCACGACGAGCACCGTGAGCCCGCGGCCGAGAGCCGTCTGCGGGGCGGGCGGGACCGGCCCTCCCCGAGCAGCGTCCCCCGCGGCGAGCGCGAGCACCGAGGCACGCAGACGCCGGTGCACGAAGCGCACGACCTCGATGGCCCCGATCATCACGATCACGATGCCGGTCAACGCGATCGCGAGGTCCTCGCCCGGGTCGACGAAGGCGAGGAACTCGTGGGCGAGCGGGATCGTGAAGACCACGACCAGGCCGACGAACATCGCGCCGATCACGAGCACCTTGTACCGGTTGAGCGGGCGGGCGAGCACCGAGAGCACCCAGATGCCGGTGATCGCGAGGATGACCGTCGCCCCCGTCCGCAGCTGCTCCTCGGCGACGCCGATTCCCATCGCCACGAAGGTGTACCAGGTGAGCCCCAGGGCGATCACGAGCCCCGCCGGCACGGCGAAGCTCAGCGAGCGGCGCAGGAACCCGGGCACGTACCGCGCCGCGTTCGGCATGAGGGCCAGGAAGAACGCGGGGATGCCGATGGTGAGGCCGTCGGTGATGGAGAGCTGCCGGGGCAGGAACGGGAACTCCAGGACGAAGATGCCGAAGAGGATCGCGAGCGCGGTCGCATAGGTCGTCTTGGTGAGGAACAGCATCGACACGCGCTCGATGTTGGCGATGACCTGCCGCCCCTCAGCGACGACGTCGGGGAGGTGGGCGAACTGTCCGTCCAGCAGCACCAGCCGGGCGACCGCCTTGGTCGCCGGCGACCCCGAGTCCATCGCGATGCCGATGTCGGCCGTCTTGATCGCCAGGGCGTCGTTGACGCCGTCGCCGGTCATCGCGACGGTGTGGCCGCGGCTCTGCAGCGCCGTCACCATGCGCTTCTTCTGCTCGGGCGTGACCCGGCCGAACACCAGGTGCTGCTCCAGGACCTCGGCGAGCTCCGCCTCGTCCTCGGGCAGCGAGCGCGCATCGAACCCCTCGTCGACCTCGAGCCCCACCTCGCGCGCGATCGCGGCGACGGTGCGCGGGTTGTCACCGGAGATGATGCGGATGCCGACCCCCTGCCGCCGGAAGTACTCGAGGGTCTGCGCGGCGTCCGGCCGCACCTGCTCGCGGAAGGTGAGGACGACCACGGGGGCGACCTCGGCGGGCAGGCGCTCGGCCTCGACGTCGTCCTCCGACAGGGAGAGCGCCGAGTGCGCGAGCACGAGTGTGCGCCGCCCCGTCTCGGCGAGCCGCGTGACGGTCCGGCCCAGTTCGGTGGTCGCCGCGGTGGCCGCGTCGCCGAAGATCATCTCAGGCGCGCCCATCACCCAGGTGCCGGGCTCGCCCGCGAAGGAGGTGGCGCTCCACTTGCGGGCGGAGGAGAACGGAAGGGCGGCGGCGACCTCGCGCGCCGTCCCGTCGGGGAACGCCTCGCGCATCGAGCGTGCGGTCGCGTTCGCATCGGGGGACGCCGCCAGCGCGGCGAGCGCCGCGCGCCAGGCCCCCGCCCCTGCTGCTCCGGCCCCGGACCCGGCGGAGAGGGCGTGCACCTCGTCGAAGGCGATCTCGCCCAGGGTGAGGGTGCCGGTCTTGTCGAGGCATACGACGTCCACGCGCGCCAGGCCCTCCACGGCCGGGAGCTCGTTGACGAGCACCTGCCGCCGGGCGAGCTTGGCCGCGCCCACCGCGAAGGCGATGCTCGTCATCAGCACGAGCCCGAGCGGGATCATCGCCGTCAGCGCCGCGATCGTGTTGACGACCGCCTGCACCCAGGTCCCCGAGGAGAAGGCCACCTCGTAGCCGCCGGCGACCTGGACCTGCGCGTTGAACACGAGGAGCCCGACGGGGCCGATGATCCAGCCCACCCACTTCAGCACCCGGTTGATCGAGGTGCGCAGCTCGCTGGAGACCATCGAGAAGCGCTTGGCCTCGCCGGCGAAGCGGTTGGCGTAGGAGTCCGCGCCGACGCGCCTCACCTGCGCCGTGCCCTCCCCTGCGACGATGACCGATCCGGAGAGCGCCTCGTCGCCGGGGTTCTTGTCGACGGCATCGGATTCGCCGGTGAGCATCGACTCGTCGATCTGGAGACCGCGAGCGCTCACGACCTCCGCGTCGGCGGGGATCTGGTCGCCCGCCCGGAGCACGAGCAGATCGTCCAGGACGACCTCCCCCGGGACGATCTCGCTCTCCGTGCCATCGCGGAGCACCCGGGCGTGCGGGGCGTTCAGCAGCGCCAGGCGGTCGAGAGCGGCCTTCGCGCGGAACTCCTGCGTGCAGCCGATGATCGCGTTCGCGAACGCCGCGAACCCGAACAGGGCGTCCTGCCAGCGCCCGACCAGGAACAGCACGAAGAAGCACGCGAACACGATCCCGTTGAACAGCGTGAAGACGTTGGCCCGCACGATGTTCCACGCGCTGCGGCTGGAGTCGGCTGTGTACGCGTTCGCCTTCCCCGCGGCCACCCGCTCGGCGACCTCGACCGAGGTCAGTCCGCCCGCACCGGTCGTTTCGAGTGCGGTCGAGTCTTCTGCCAGGCGCCCATCCATCCGCTCAATGTACGGGGATCACATCGCCGGAGTCCACCGCG
>JBEBWQ010000214.1:0-4287 GCA_040392075.1 Microbacterium sp. | reverse complement strand
CGGGGCGAACCGCTAGGGAGCCGGCTCCAGCTGCACGAGGAGGGCGCGGTGGTCGCTGCCGCCCGTGCTCAGCACGAGGGAGCCGGTGGGGACCCAGTCGGCGCTGGCCATGACGTGGTCGATGGGCGTGCCCAGGAGGCTCGGCAGCGATCCCGGCCAGGTGCCGGCGGCCCCCGTTCCGGTCAGCCGTGCGGCGTCCCGGCAGGCGCCCATGTCCCCGCCGTCCACGCCGAGCGAGGCCATGTGGTCGAGCGTCGCGTTGAAGTCTCCGGCGAGGATCGTGCTGGTGCCCACCGGGCACTGGTCGGCGATCCAGCGGAGGTCGGTGCGCCACAGCTCCATCGCCTCCGGCCGGGGAGCCACGGCGTGCACGGCGACGATCGTGGGCCCCTCGCCGTCGACCGGCATCACCACGGCGCTGGGCACCTGCCCGGTGTTGCTCGAGCCGTCGGAGGAGGAGCCGATCACCGAGTAGTCGCCGAGCTCGGGGGAGACGAGCAGGGTCGTCTGCCATGCCTGCGGCCCGTGCTCCACCTCCGGATGCATGTTGACGTCGTGCACCCACATGGGCTGTCCCGCGTCGCGCAGATGCAGGGCGATCCGCTCGCCGACCTCGGCCGAGGTCTCGGGAAGCGCCACGACGTCGGCACCGTACTCGGCGATGACCGCGGCGATCTCGGCCGCGTCCACCGCCTCGCCCTGCGTGTTCCAGGTGAGCACGCGCACGCTCTCCGCCGTCGGCTCGGGGAGGGCGCCGGGACCCAGCCCGCGGACCGCCGCGATCGCTCCGGTGGCTCCCGCGCCCAGCAGGGCGACGATGAGGATCGACGCGGCGAAGCCCCGCACCGGCCGGGCCAGCATCAGCAGCAGCGCGAGCACCGCGATCGCGAGGAACGCGAGGAAGACCGCCCCGCGCGCCGCGACGATCTGCGCGAAGGGGAGGGTCTGCTCCAGCCGGAAGAACTGCGGCCACACGATGAGCGCCGTGGCGATGGCGAACAGCACCGTCACGAGGACGCCCAGGAGTCGGAACACGTCTTCGACCCTAGGCGAGCGATTCGTGAGCCCGCTGGGAGCGCCATCCGGCCTGCCGCGTCCTGTGCAACTGAGGAGCTCGGGCGGGACCCGTCAGGGCTCGGGGTGCGGCGCGCGGGGATCGGACCCGAGACTGCGCAGGCAGGGACGAGCCGGGTCGCCGACGGCGGCCGGTGCCGGGCGGTGCGCGCTACTCTCGGAGGATGCCCCCGGCTCGATTTCGCGGACCCGCCGATCTGCATCTGCACTCCCACCACTCCGACGGCACGGAATCGCCGGCCGAGGTGGTGCGGCAGGCGCATGCCCACGGCGTGCGCACGATGTCCCTCACCGACCACGACCGCACCAGCGGGTGGGGCGAGGCGCAGACCGAGGCGCGCCGCCGGGGGATGACCTTCCTGCCGGGCATGGAGCTCTCGGCGCACCACGCGGGCAGGAGCGTGCATGTGCTCGCCTACCTGTTCGATCCCGACGAGCCGGAGCTGCGGGCGGAGTGCGCGCGCATCCGGGAGGACCGGATCGGGCGGGCCGAGCGGATCGTCCGCCGGATCGCGCGCGACTACGACCTCGCCTGGATCGACGTGCTCGGGCACGCGGAGGAGGGGGCCACGATCGGCCGCCCGCACATCGCCGACGCCCTGGTCTCGCGCGGCATCGTGCCGGACCGGTCGGCGGCCTTCGCGGGGATCCTGCACCCGCGGGAGGGATACTACGAGCCGCACTACGCGCCGAACCCGTTCACCGCGGTGCGGCTGATCGCCCGGGCGGGCGGCGTCTCGGTGATCGCGCATCCCGCCACCGCCGGGCGGGACCGCATGATCCCGCTCCCCGTGCTCGAGGAGCTGATCGCCGAGGGCCTGGGCGGGTTCGAGATCGGGCACCGGGAGAACACCCCCGCCGGGCGGGAGGTGCTGACGGAGCTGGCCGCGCGGCACGACCTCATCGTCACCGGATCCAGCGACTACCACGGTGCGGGCAAGCCCAACCTGCCGGGGGAGAACACCACCTCCGAGGAGATGGTGGCCCGCATCATCGAGCAGGCGACGGGGAGCGCGCCGGTCTATCCCGACTGACGCGCTCCCCGCCGCGGGCCGGCCCGATGCGCGGCCCGGCCGTGGCTCAGAACTGGATGTAGTAGCTCCGCAGGATCTCCTTCAGCGCCTCCGACTTGTCGAAGGCGGTCGGCATCTGCACCTCCAGGAGGAAGTCGGCCTTGCCGTCGTCGGTGCGGGCCGCCAGGCTGACGAAGTCGGCGCCGATGCCGCCGCAGTCGGTGTAGTAGTTGTACGCGCCGGTGGCGTACCCGTCGGCGAAGGAGCCGTTCTCCTCATCCACGGTGCAGGCGTCCTTCGCCCAGGAGTGCGTGTCGGCCTGGAGCGTCTGCGGCGTCGTGCCGCCGGCGCCGGGCGCGATGGCGACGAAGAACACGCCCGGGACCGCGAAGTCGTTGTCGTATCCGTCGAGGCTGGGCGCCGCCTTCAGGAACTGCCATGTCCGGCCCTCGCTGTCGGCGCCGGGGGCGCCGTCGACGTCGGCCCACGTGTCGGGCACGCTCAGCTCGAGCGTGCCGCCGTCGCTGGTGATGGTCACGAACGCGCCGACCGTCTGCTGCCCGGTGGTGCCGGACCCGCCGGCGGATCCGCCGTTCGAGGAGCCGCCCGTCGTGCCGGTGACGGCGAGGGGCGTGCCGTTCACCTGCCCCTTGAGGATCTCGCCGGTGCTGGGCCGCCAGACCTCCACGTCGAGGGTGGCGTCGACGCCGTGGGTGCGCAGCACGTCGCAGTACCCGGCGACCGTGCCGCCCGCGCCCATGGACACGCCGTTGAGCTTGTCGATGACATCGCCCGGCTCGATGCCGGCGAGGTTGGCGGCGCCGCCGGGCTTGACGGACGAGACCCAGATGCCCTGGGGCGCCCCCGTGTCGGAGGGGGCGTTGGCCCGGGCGTTGACGCCCAGGGAGAGCACCGTCTCGCCGTTGCGGAGCTTCTCGATGGTGCTCTGGGCGGAGTCGCGCTGGATGGCGATGTTGGCGTCGTTGACGTCGTCGCCGGCGTAGTTCACGCCGAGCACGCGGGCGTCGGTGCCGACCAGGGGCCCGCCCGAGTTGCCGCCGCGGATGCGGGCGTCGTGCTGGATGGCGTGGTCGACATCGGCCCAGGGGGTCGAGACCGCGGAGTCGGCCTGGGAGACGATGCCCTTGGTCAGGGTGTACTCCGCGGCCAGAGCGGCCGGGAAGCCGGCCGAGTACACCTCGATGCCCTCGGTGATCGGCCCCTCGAACCAGGCGAGGAACGGCACGGGGGCGGGAACGTCCACCTTGATCACGGCGAGGTCGAAGCACTCCGATGCGCCGATGATCTGCGCGGAGAGCTCCTGCCCGCTCGGGCCCCCGAGGTGGGCGCTGAGGGTGCCGGCGCCGGTGACGACGTGGTTGTTGGTGACGGCGTAGCCGTCGGGGCTGATGAACCAGCCCGTGCCGATCCAGCCGGCCTCGGCGGGGGCGGTGGTGCCCTGCTCGATGAAGGTGCCCTGACCGACCAGGAGCATCGTGGCGGCCTTGACCTGCTGGATGTCGGCGACCGGTGCGGGCCCCGACGGGGCGGAGGGGAGCATGAAGCAGCCCGCGAGGAACGGGACGCTGAGGGCGGAGACGGCGCCCGCGGCGGCCGACCGCCGGGCGATGGTGCGACGGTGAGGAGACACGGGAACCTCCGGAGACGGATCCGACACGGCCGGAATCCCGGTGGGTCCACCGGTCATCGCCGCGTCGGAGCGGACTGATGTTGTCTGCAACATAGTCCTGTCCCGGCGGCGACCACAATGGGAGATCGGAACCTCCGCGAGCCTGCTCGGCACGGGCGGAGTCCTGAGCACCCGGCGGTGTCGATGAGCCGATGCGGACTGTTGCTGCACGGCAATCTAGCCGCCCGGGACGGCAACGCGCCATCACCGTTCGGTGACAGATCGTCGTCCCCACGGTGACCCGGTCGTCACGGCGACGGCTGCGAGCCGCTACGCGCGGAGGACCGTGGTGCGGGAATGGTCGCCGATACGGCGCGGGCCGGGGCCGTAGCGCCGGTGCGGTCGGCCGGTCAGGCCGCCGGAGCGCCCCCGGCGGCGGGACGGCGACGCCGGCGACGGCGCTGCGCCGCGGGCTTGCCGTCGTGGTGCTCGCCGCCGCGCCCGTCGTGCGTGCCGGCTCCCTCCGCGTCGCGCTCGACCGGGGCGTCCTCCGCACCCGATCCCTGCTCC
>JBEBWQ010000213.1:0-4299 GCA_040392075.1 Microbacterium sp. | reverse complement strand
GCATGTCGATGCCGTTGTCGGCGTGCTCGCCGCCGTTGATGACGTTGAACAGCGGCACGGGGAGCACGTGGGCGTTCGGGCCGCCGACGTAGCGGAACAGCGGCAGGTCGGCGCTGTCGGCGGCGGCCTTGGCCACGGCGAGGGAGACGCCGAGGATCGCGTTGGCGCCGGCGCGCTGCTTGTTGTCGGTGCCGTCGGTCTCGATGAGGATCTGGTCGACGAGGCGCTGCTCGCTGGCCTCCACGCCCTCGATGGCAGGTCCCAGCTCGTCGATGACGGCCTCGACGGCCTTCCGCACGCCCTTGCCGCCGTAGCGGGTCTTGTCGCCGTCGCGGAGCTCGTAGGCCTCGAAGGCGCCGGTGGACGCACCGGAGGGGACGGCGGCGCGCTGGACAATGCCGTCGTCGAGGAGCACCTCCACCTCGACGGTCGGGTTCCCGCGGGAGTCGAGAATCTCACGCGCGCCTACTGCCTCGATCAGTGCCACAGGGTGCTCCTTGCTCAGTCGTCCTTGCTCGGAAGGAAGAGGAATGCGGATCGGCCTCGATCCATGGTCAGTCTACCGGCGGCTCCCCCGCTTCCCCGGACCGGAATACGGCCCGCCCGGTTCGCCGGCCCGCAGGCGTCCCGTGTCCGAAGCGGTCGGGGCAGGTGCTCTCTGGTCCTCGGACGTCCCGCTCACACGACGAGGGCGATCGCGATGCCGTCCCAGCCCTTCGCGCCGACGGTCTGCAGGGCGGTGGCGTCGAAACGCGGGTCCTCCCCGAGCATCCGCAGCGCGTCGCGGGTGCCGATCACCTTCGAATCCGCAGACCCGGGGTTCACGATCTCGCCATCCCGCCCGATGTTGTCCAGGATCACGATCGTTCCCGGACGGCCCAGCCGGGCCGCGAGATCGAGGTAGAGGGTGTTCGACTCCTTGTCCGCGTCGATGAAGACCAGGTCGAAGGGCGGTCCGCCCTCGAGCGAGGGCAGGACGTCGGCGGCCCTTCCGACCAGGATCTCCACCCGGCCTCCGACTCCCGCCGCGTCGATGCTCGTCCGCGCGACGGCGGCGTTGCCGGGCTCGGCCTCGACGGTCACCACCCGGCCGTCCTCGCCGACGGCGCGCGCCATCCAGATCGTGGAGTACCCGCCGAGCGTGCCGATCTCGAGCACGCGCCGCACCCCGCTCATCCGCACGATCAGATCCAGCAGCTTGCCGCTGAGCGGGGTGACCTCGATGTCGGGGAGCCCCGCCGCCCGCTGCGCCGCCAGCGCCGCGTCGACGGCCGGGTCGTGCCCGACGAGGGTCTCGGCCAGGAGCTCGTCCGCCGCCCGCCAGTTCTCCGCCGTGGCTTCCATGCCTCCACCCAATCCCGCTCCCGCGCCCCCGTCAAGGGCCTTGCCGTCGCGGGGTCCGGGTGTCCGGTCAGCCGGGCGCGTGCGGACCGGTTCCCGTCTCGCCCCCGGCCTCGGCGCGATAGGTGCGTGGCGCGATCCCCAGCACGGCCCGGAAATCCCGGGTCAGGTGCGCATGATCGGCGTAGCCCAGCCCGGCGGCGATCGTCGCCAGATCCGCCTGCGGATCCTCCCGGACCAGCTGCGCGGCCTCCTGCAGCCGCCGACGTCGGATCATCGCCGCGGGCGGGACTCCGACGTGGCGGTGCGCCATCCGCTGCAGCGTCCGCACCGAGACCGCCAGCCGGGCGGCCGCCTCCTCCGGTGTCTGCGCGGCGCGCTCCCCCATCAGCACGTCCATGAGCGCGTTCGCCTGACGCGCCGCGTGGCCGAGGGGCCCCACCCGCGCAGTCAGCCACGCGGAGAACGCCTCGACCGCCCGTTCACGCCGCCCGGCCCCGGAGGCCATCGCCGCGATCACCGCGTCGTGGAGAGCCGGCTCCTCCAGCCGCCGCTCGCCGTCGAGCAGGGACGCCGGATCCTCGACCAGCGCGGCGACCGCAGCGGGCCGCAGCAGTGCCCCCACCGCCCATCCCCGGCCCCGTAGGTCGCGGTGGGACATCCGCGTGGTGGCGCCCACCAGCGTCACCGCGTCCGGCTCGGCCACGAGGTTCAGCGCGGGATACGCGACGACCTCCTGCCGGGAGGAGCGCCCGGGCTCGATGTCCCACTCGGGCACCCAGAACCATGACACGAGCTCCCCCGCGTCCCCGTCCGCCGGAAGCCGATGGAACTGCGGCAGGCGGGAGGGATACAGCACGCCGCGGGTCGGATCCACCATGCGCCCAGCGTAGAGAGCATCGCCGGCGTCGGGAACCGGCCAGTCTGTCGAGGCGCTCACCGCGCCTCCGCGCGGGCGTGTCGAGACGTCCGCCGCGCGGATGCCGTCACGCCCGCGCGGCGACACCCCGCACACGCCGATCCTGTCGCGGATCTTCAAGCCGCCGACGGCCGCTGCCGCCTAGCCTGGCCGCATGGACGACGACAGGAAGACCGGCGCGACCGGCCGGCACACGACAGACGGGCGGCCGAACAGCGCCACCTCCCTCACCCCTTTCCTGGCGATCCGCCGCGCGAAGGAGGCGATCGCGTTCTACCGCGACGTCTTCGGCGCCCGGATCGTCGACGTCACCGAGTTCGGCGGCGTCGTGGCGCACGCCGACCTCGACTTCGGGTTCGGCCTCCTGCAGCTCGGCGAGCCGAACCCCGAGTACCGCCTCGTCGCCTCGCCCGAGGGGGACGACGACTGCTATTCGATGGGCCTCTACGTCCCAGATGTCGATGCGGTCGTCGACCGCGCGGTCGCGGCCGGCGCGACGGTGCGCGAGGCGCCGTCCGACTTCGTCTCCGGCGACCGGTTCGCCAGCATCCGCGACCCCTTCGGGGTGCGCTGGTCGGTGATGACCCGCGTCGAGGACATCTCCGAGGAGGAGAGCTCCCGGCGCGTCGCCGAATGGGCGGCGTCGTTCGGCGCAGCCACGGAGGACGCCGCCGGCTGACCGGCGGGCGAGCGGGCGCGCGGTCGCCGGTCTCAGGACAGCGGCTTGATCTCCGGCGCACCCGGCTCCGCGCCGGCGGACACCGTCGCGAAGGCGGTGTAGCCGTCGGCGGCCGAGCGCTCGAGGAGCCCCTTGAGGTTCTTCGTGCGCCGCTCCAGCCGGACGCGCGCACCGGTGCGGATGAGTGCGGCCTTGTGCGCGACGAGCTCGGCGACCGGCACGTCCGCGTCGTGGATGAGCACGACGGCCTCAGCCTCCCCCGCCGCACCCGCGGTCACCAGGTCGACCAGGCGCTCGAAGCCCAGCGAGAAGCCCACCGCCGGCACCTGCTGACCGAGGAACCGGCCGATCATGCCGTCGTAGCGGCCGCCGCCGCCCAGCGAGTAGTCGACGGAGGGGTGCGCCAGCTCGAAGATGGTGCCGGTGTAGTAGCCCATGCCGCGCACGAGGAACGGGTCGAAGACGAGCGGGACCTCCGCGGCCAACGATCCCGCACCGTCCGGCGCCGTCTCGTCCGCGGCGACGGCGCGCGCGGCCGCGACCGCCTCGCCCAGCCCCGCCAGGTGCGCCACGATCTCCTCCGGCGCCCCCTCCGGCAGCGCCCGGCGGATCTGCCGTTCGCCATAGGAGACGTACTCCGTGGTCTGCGGGCGGCGCAGGAACGCCGCGAAGGCGTCGACGGCCGCAGCCGCCGCACCGCGCTCCCGGAGCTCGGCGACGATCCCGTCGGGGCCGATCTTGTCGAGCTTGTCGATGGTGATGAGGACGCCGGGGCGCTCATCCTCCGCGAAGCCGAAGGAGTCGAGCATCCAGTCCAGGGCCCGCCGGTCGTTGACCCGAACCGTGCCGCCCTCGAGCCCCAGCGCGTCGAGCGCGTCGAGGGACGCCGTGATCAGCTCCGCCTCGGCCCGCGCGGAGTCATCGCCCATGATGTCGATGTCGCACTGCACGAACTGGCGGTAGCGTCCCTTCTGCGGGCGCTCGGCACGCCAGACCGGACCGATCTGGATGGCCCGGAACACGGCGGGCAGCTGCGCCCGGTTGCTGGCGTAGAAACGGGCCAGGGGCACGGTGAGGTCGTAACGGAGGCCGAGGTCGCTGAGGGCCGCCGGGTCGTCGGCCGCCTCACGGATCGCCTCGGCGTCCAGCCCGCGGCGCAGGATGTTGTAGGAGAGCTTCTCGTTGTCGCCGCCGATCCCCGCGTGCAGACGCGCATACTCCTCGACGACCGGCGTCTCGATCTCGTCGAAGCCGTGCGCCCGATACCGGTCGCGGATGACGGCGAGCACGCTCTCGCGGCGCGCCTTGTCGGCGGGGAGGATGTCGCGCATGCCGCGCGGCGGATTCACTGTGGCCACCC
>JBEBWQ010000212.1:0-4306 GCA_040392075.1 Microbacterium sp. | reverse complement strand
CATCCCGGTCGT
Source organism: Microbacterium sp. (assembly GCA_040392075.1). GTDB lineage: Bacteria > Actinomycetota > Actinomycetes > Actinomycetales > Microbacteriaceae > Microbacterium. The sequence goes on along the minus strand of JBEBWQ010000212.1, from coordinate 4,294 downwards.
GTCGACGGGTGACATCTTCCGCGCGAACATCAAGGAGGGCACGGAGCTCGGCAAGCAGGTCACCGCGATCATCGACGCCGGTCAGCTCGTCCCCGACGAGCTGACGAGCGAGCTGGTGCGCGACCGGCTCGGCCAGCCCGACGCGGCGGAGGGGTTCCTCCTCGACGGATACCCCCGCAACATCGGTCAGGTGAACGACCTCGACGCCTTCCTCGCCGGTCGCGGTGAGGCCCTCGACGCCGTGATCGAGCTCGCGGTGCCCCGCGAGGAGTCGATCGCGCGCCTGCTGCTGCGCGCGCAGGAGCAGGGCCGCAGCGACGACACCGAGGAGATCATCGCCCGCCGCCTCGACATCTACGAGAACGAGACCGCGCCGATCCTCGGGGTCTACGGCGTGCAGGGCATCGTCGACCGGATCGACGGCGTGGGCTCGCTCGACGAGATCACCGGGCGCATCCACGACGCCCTCGCCGCGCGCGGTCTGCGCGCCGCCTGACGTCCGGGACCCCCGTGGCGTTCGGACGCTCGATCTACAAGACCCCCGCGCAGCTGCGTGCGATGGGGGAGCCGGGGCTCATCACGGCCGCGGCGCTCGACGCGGTGCGTGCGCTCATCGTCCCCGGCACCACCACGGCGGAGCTCGACGCCGCCGCGAACCGGGTGATCCTCGCGCGCGGCGCGGAGTCGAACTTCCAGAAGGTGCGCGGGTACCGTCACACCGTCTGCGTCTCGGTCAACGAGCAGGTCGTCCACGGGATCCCGGGCGACCGGGTGCTGCAGCCCGGCGACATCGTCTCCGTCGACGCGGGTGCGCAGTTCCGCGGCTGGAACGGGGACAGCGCGATCACGGTCGTGATCCCGGACCCCGACCGTCCCGACGTCGTCGCGCATCGCGAGGCCCTCTCCCGGGTCACGGAGGGGTCGCTCTGGGCCGGCATCGCCGCGATGGCGACCGCCCGTCACGTGGGCGACATCGGCGCCGCGATCCAGGACTACATCGAGGCGCAGGGGCCTTCTCCCGTGTCGGGGCGGACCTACGGGATCCTGCGGGAGTACGTGGGTCACGGCATCGGCCGCAAGATGCACGAGGCGCCCTCGCTGTTCAACTACCGCACCCCCGATCCGGGCCCCGAGGTGCGGCCCGGGCTGGTGCTCGCGATCGAGCCGATGGTGGTGTCGGGCTCCGAGGAGACCTTCGTGGAGGACGACGACTGGACCGTCTCCACGCTCGACGGCACCGACGGCTCACACTGGGAACATAGCGTCGCCCGGCATGATGGGGGCATCTGGGTGCTCACCGCGCCCGACGGCGGCAGGTCCGCTCTTGCGCCCTTCGGCGTGGAGCCCGTAGAGATCGGAAAGTGACGGCAATGGCAGCGGCAAAGGGCAAGACCAACTGGTTCGCGATCGGTGTCTCCATCGCCGTGGTGGTGGTTCTCGTCGGCCTCGGCGGCATCGTCGTCTGGCTGAACAACCAGGCCACCGCTCCCAGCCCCACCCCCGAAGCGGCGATCGTGAACGCCGAGACCGGCGCCATCGGCTTCGGCGAGGGCGAGACCACCGTGTCGGTCTTCGTCGACTTCATCTGCCCCGCGTGCGGCTCCTTCGAGGACCGCTACGGCGCCGACCTCCAGGCCGCGGCGGCGAACGACGAGCTCCGCCTGGAGTACCACCCCATCGCGATCCTCGACTACGCCTCCCAGGGCACCGACTACTCCTCGCGTGCGGCCGGGGCGATGTACTGCGTGGCGGAGTCCGCGCCCGAGGCGGCGCTGGACTTCCTCAACACCCTCTTCGCGAACCAGCCGGCCGAGGGCAGCCCGGGGCTGAGCAACGACGAGCTGGCCGCCTACGCCGAGCAGGTCGGAGCCGGGGCCGCGGTCTCGTGCATCCAGGACGGGACGTACAAGCGGTACGGGCGGGAGCAGGCCGCCGCGCACCAGATCACCGGGACGCCGACCGTCGAGATCGACGGCGAGCGACTGACCCGCGAGAACATGACGGCCCGGATGGCCGAGCTGCTGGGCTGAGGCTTCCCCCTCCGCGTTCTGCGCCCGCCGGGTCCCCCGGCGGGCGCATCGCGTTCCCCGGGCAGGGCGATCTGCCGGGGAGAGGATGGGGTGCCGGCGCGTCGCCCCTCGTCTCGGCGCATCTCCTCGTCTCGGGCGGACCGGCGTTCCGGGCGCCTCGTCGAGGGTGGGGCTCGCTGCCCGGGAGGGCGTCATCCGGTGCCGGTGAGGGCCGGATGGCGGTCAGCGGTGACAAAGGGTAGAGGAAAGCCGGGAGATCCTCCACTCCGGAAGCGTCATCCCGACTTCTTCCGTCCCATTGCGTCCTGTGGCGTCATGAGCGGACACTCTCGGTCACGGCGTCGGGCCGGTTCCCCGCGGATTGCTACCGTCGCGGAAGACATCCTCCGCAGCAAAGGCTCCCCGCATGATCGACGGCTTCGACCCGCTCTCCCTCCTGTCGCTTCTCGTGACCCTCGTCGCGTTCGCGGGCATGGTCGTGCTGCGCGTGCGCCGGGCGGGGTTCACGACGCTCGTGCTCGTCGCGCTCGCGCTCGGCATCGGCGTCGGCCTGCTCTTCCGCGGGCACCTCGGCTACGTCGGCTTCCTCGGCGATGTGTATGTGCAGGTCATCACCGCGATCGTGGCGCCCCTGATCTTCATCTCCATCCTCTCCAGCGTCACCTCGCTCGGCTCGACGTCGAAGCTGCGCACGATCGGCCTGTCGACCACCTTCTGGCTGCTGCTGACCAACGCGATCGCGATCGTGCTGACCCTCGCCATCGCGGTGAGCCTGGGCCTGGGGCGGGGGGTGCAGCTGGAGACGACCGCGGGGAGCGGCGACACGCTCGTCGGTCTCGTGAAGCCCCTGGACCAGGTGCTGCTGGGGCTGGTCCCCGCGAACCTCGCCGGGGACTTCGCGAGCAACAACATCGTGCCGATCATCCTGTTCGCCATCCTCTTCTCGGTCGCCTACCTGATGGCCGCCCGCCGGAGCGACACGCAGCTGCAGGCCTTCAAGAACGTCGTCGACGGCACGAAGAAGGTCGTCATGACCGCGGTCGGCTTCGTCATCGAGCTGACCCCCTACGCGGTGCTCGCCCTCGTCGCGACGACGACCGCGACGGCCGTCACCCGCCTCGAGACGGTCCTGTCGCTGCTGGGCGTGCTCGTGCTCGCGGTGGGCATCGCGTTCGTGAACGCGTACGTCGTGGGCGGCGTGCTGCTGCGCGTCTTCGCCGACGTCAACCCGATCCGCTGGTTCCGCCACCTCACGCCGGCGCAGTACACGGCGTTCACGACGCAGTCGAGCGTGGGGACGCTGCCGATCACGATCCCGACCCTCGTGCGGCGCGTCGGGGTGCCCGAGGACGTCGCGACCTTCGCAGCCCCGGTCGGGACGACGATCGGGATGCCGGGGTGCGCGGGCATCTGGCCGATCATCGTCGCCGTCTTCTCGATCAACGCGCTCGGCATCCAGTACTCGGTGCTGGACTACCTGGCCCTCGCGGCGCTGTGCATGCTGGTCTCGCTCGGCACCGCCGGGGTGCCGGGCACGGCGATCATCACGGCCACCGCCGTGCTGACGGCGGTGGGCCTCCCGGTCGAGATCCTCGTCCTGCTGATCCCGATCAGCGCCGTGGCGGGGACGGCCAGCACGATGGCCAACGTCACGGCCGCCGCCACCGCTGCCACGATCGTCGCCCGCCGGCTCGGCACCCTCGACGACGCGGTGTTCCGCGGCGACGGCGACGGCCCCCTCACGCCGCCGGCGACCCGCCGTGCGGCCCGTGATGCGCAGCCCGGCATCCGGCGGAAGGGCGCACCGGGACCGGCGGCTCTCTCCCCGGCGACCGGCACCGCGCCGACGGCGGTGCTGACGGCCGACGTGCCGGATGCGGCCTCCGTGTCCGCCGAGGCGGGCGGCTTCACGATCCCGGACGACATCCCGCTCGGCCAGTGCGCCGTCCCCTTCCCGGTCGTCGGCGACCGTCGTGCCGATACCGCCCCGTCCCCGCTCATCGACCCCGCCCCTCTGACGAACACCGCCCCTCTGACGAACACTGTGAGGACCCCATGACCATCACCCCATCCCTTCCCCGTCGATCCGGCCGCGCCGCCGTCGTGGCGATGGCCCTGATGGTCGGCGCGCTGGTCCCGGTGGCCGCCGCCGTCCCCGCGCACGCCGCGGGAGACGTCTGCGACCTCTGCTCGATCAACTTCGACCTCGGAGCCTGCGAGTCCGCGGGCGGGTGGCCGTACGACTCGACGCTCGAAGACCCGCC
>JBEBWQ010000211.1:0-4312 GCA_040392075.1 Microbacterium sp. | reverse complement strand
ACGTCGCCGAGCAGGCCTTCTTCAACGTCGGCGGCATCTCCGACGTCGAGGAGAAGTGGGCGCAGATCCAGAAGGAGAACGCCTGATCATGGCGCTGAACGTGACGCTCGTCTCCGCCGAGGCGGAGGTCTGGACGGGGGAGGCCTCGCTCGTCGTGGCCAAGACCGTCGAGGGCGAGATCGGCATCATGAGCGGCCACGAGCCGGTGCTCGCGATCCTCGCCGAGGGCGAGGTGCGCATCACCGAGCCCGGTGGCGGCAAGGTGATCGCCAACGCGGCGGACGGCTTCCTGTCGATGGCGGGCGACGAGCTCACCATCGTGGCCGGCCACGCGGCGCTGGTCGGTTGACGACACCGGTCGCCTGACGTCTCCGCAGGTTTCAGCGGGGAGGCTCCGAGGGGGCCTCCCCGCTGACTTTTCCCTCCGCGCGGGTGATCCGCGGTGGATCCGTGCGGATGCGGGGGCGCGCCGGGTCGATGGCGCGGTGCGCCGGAGAACGTCGCACGGCCGCGGGAGGACGTCGCAGAGGAGAGAGGCGATTCGGATGCGGGTGCTGCTGCCACCCTCGGAGACCAAGCGATCGGGTGGCCGCCCTGCGCCGCTCGATCCCGGCCGGCTGGCGCTGCCCTCTCTGGCGTCTCGGCGCGAGGAGGTCATCGACGCCCTCGTCGCCCTCGCCGCCGACGAGGACGAGGCGGCACGGCTCCTCAAGCTCAGCGCGCGTCAGCGCGGCGAGATCGCGCACAACCGGACGCTGCGCGCCGGGCCGACCCTGCCCGCCGTCGACCGGTACACCGGGGTGCTCTTCGATGCGCTCGACGCCGCCTCACTCGACGCCTCTGCCCGCCGCTGGCTGGGGGACCGCGTGCTGATCCACTCCGCCCCGTTCGGCCCGGTCGGGGCGCTGGACCCGATCCCCGCGTACCGGCTGTCGGCCGGGACCGCCCTCCCCGGGGTGCCCCCGCTGCGGCGGCACTGGGCCGATGCGGTGGGGGAGGCGCTGGCCGGGGAGGCGCCCGCGTTCGTGCTGGACCTGCGCAGCGAGGCCTATGTCGCGCTGGGCCCGGTCCCGGCCGGGGTGCCCTCGGCGTTCGTGCGCGTCGTCGCGGATGAGGGCGGAGAGACGCGCGCCCTCAACCACTTCAACAAGAAGGGCAAGGGACTCCTGGTCCGCGCCCTCGCGCAGTCGCGCCCGCGGGCGCGCAGTCTGACGGGGCTCCTGCGCTGGGCGGCGGGCGAGGGCGTGCCGCTGCGAGCGACGCCGGACCCGGGCGTCGTGGAGCTCGTCGCCGAGCCCTGATGACCCCGGGGGACCCGACGGCCGGGAGCTCCGCCGGGCACGAGCCCGCGACGGACGCCTTCGCGCACGGATGCGGCGCCGTGCGGTGCGTCTGTTCCCAGGAAACGCTCAGGGCGCTACTCTGGGGGTTGCGGTACGCAGTGCCGGTGGGCTGATCACGAAGGAGCCTCGATATGTACAACGATTCCAGCTATGCCGCTCTCCTCGCGGCGATGGCGGGCCTGGTGGTCATGCTGATCATCTTCGGGCTGGCCGCCTACGTCCTCTCCTCGCTGTTCTTCATGAAGATCTTCGAGAAGGCAGGGGTCGAGGGCAAGTGGCGGGCCTGGGTGCCCGTCTACAGCAGCATGATCTTCTTCAAGCTGGGCGACGTGAGCCCCTGGCTGGTGCTGTACGCGATCGGTGGCGCCATCGTGCTCGGATGGATCCCGTTCCTCGGCACCCTCCTGTCGTCGCTGCTCTCGATCGCGATGCTGGCGCTGTCGCTCATGGTCGCCTGGCGCGTGGGCCTGAAGCTCCAGAAGGACGCGATCTGGGTGGTGCTGTACTTCTTCCTGTCGATCGTCTGGATGGGCATCCTCGCCTTCGACAAGTCGCGGTGGAACCCGAACATCGCACCGTCCCCGTGGGCGGCCAACGCCTTCCTCGCCGACCGGACCGTGTGGCAGGGCATCCCCGTCCAGCCGCAGCCCGCCGCCCCGGCCGCCCCCGGCTACGGCGCCCCCGGTTACCCGCAGCAGCCGGCTCCCGGCTACGCGCCGCCGGCCGCCGCTCCGTATCAGGCGCCGCAGACCCCGCCGGCCGCCCCCCAGTACACGCAGCCCCCGGTCGTCCCGCCGGCACCGGCTGCTCCGGCCGCCCCGCCTGCGACTCCGCCGGTCCCGCCCACCGCGCCCCCGGCTCCTCCGGCGGCACCTCCCGCACCTCCCGCCGCCGACCCCGGTCAGCAGGAGGGGCAGGCGCCCACCGCCTGAGCCGCCCATCCGCAGCGACAGGAGCCCCCGACGACGTCGGGGGCTCCTGCGCGTCTCGGCGGCATCCGAAGGGCCGCGAGGGCGCTCGCCGGAGCCGGGGCTGCGATCGACCTCAGCCTCCGGTGTGCGGCGGTGCCCGCGAAACCGGTAGCGTGGGAGGATGTCCGTTCCCCTCCGGCGCGTCGGCGCCTCCGGTCTCTCCGTCTCCGCCACCGGCCTCGGCTGCAACAACTTCGGGCGGGCGGGCCGCGCCACCGAGACGCTCGACGGCACCCGGGCCGTCATCGATGCGGCGATCGAGCACGGCGTCGTCTTCCTCGACACCGCCGACATCTACGGCGCGAGCCCGGGGCTCAGCGAGACCCTGATGGGCGAGGCGCTGGCCGGCCGCCGCGATCGCGTCGTGCTCGCCACGAAGTTCGGCCACTCCGTCGACATGGGATACGACTTCCCGGGCGGACGGGGGTCGCGCCGCTACATCCGGCACGCGGTGGAGGCCTCGCTGCGCCGGCTGCAGACCGACTGGATCGACCTCTACCAGCAGCACGTCCCCGATCCCGAGACCCCGATCGAGGAGACGATCGACGCGCTCGAGGAGCTCGTCGACGAGGGGAAGATCCGTTACTACGGCCACTCCAACTTCGCCGGATGGCAGATCGCCGAAGCGGAGTTCGTCGCGCGGGCTCGGCACCGCGGGCGCTTCATCTCCGCGCAGAACCACTACTCGCTGCTCGCCCGCGGGGCCGAGCGGGAGGTCCTGCCCGCCGTCGAGCGCTACCGGCTGGGCTTCTTCCCCTTCTTCCCGCTGTACAACGGGCTGCTCACCGGCAAGTTCAGCCGGGACGGCGGCCCCTCGGACAGCCGGATCATGTCGACCCGCCGACAGCTGTGGGAGAACGCCCCCTGGGATGCGCTCGACGCGTACGCGGAGTTCTGCCGCGAACGGGGCATCACCATGCTGGAGGCGACGTTCGGCTGGCTGCTGGCGCAGCCCGGCGTCTCCAGTGTGATCGCCGGCGCGACGAGGCCCGAGCAGGTGGCCGCCAACGCGGCGGCCGCCTCCGCCTGGACGCCCGAGATCGCGGACCTGGTGGCGATCGACGCCCTTCTTCCCCTGCCGCAGGACACGGCGGCCTGAGCGGCATCGATAGGATGGTCCGGGATCTCACGGTCGGCGTCGTCGTCCGCAGCTGAGGGGAAGCAATCCGTGGAGGAATCGAGCAGGCCGCACCGCAGCGGGATCTTCACCGACGCCGCGGTCACCGGCTCCATCCTGGCCGACGGCGCGCTCCTGCGTCTGGACTGGGCGGGCGCGACCGACCGGGGGCGTCGCCGGGACACGAATCAGGACTCCCTGCTGATGGCTTTCCCGCTGTTCGTCGTCGCCGACGGGATGGGCGGGCACGCGGGCGGTGAGATCGCCAGCCAGCGCACGGTCGCCCGTCTGCGGGAGGCGGTCGCCGCGGGAACGGTGGATGAGGCGGCGATCGAGCGCGCTCTCGAGCGGGCCGTCGCCGATCTCGACGACCACGTCGAGGCCACGGACGAGGGGACCGGGACGACGCTCACCGGCGTCTTCCTCGCGGATCGCGAAGGCGGCCCGCAGTGGATCGTCCTCAACATCGGCGACTCGCGCGTGTACCTGCTGCGCGAGGGGAAGCTCGCGCAGATCACCACCGACCACTCGGTGGTCCAGGAGCTGATCGACGCCGGTCGGCTCAGCCCGGAGGAGGCCGAGGGGCATCCGTACAGCAACGTCATCACCCGGGCGGTCGGGGTGAGCGATCTGCTCCCGCCGGACTACATCACCCTGGAGGCGATGGCGGGCGACCGCCTCGTGATCTGCTCGGACGGATTGACCAAGGAGCTCACCGACTACGGCATCCAGCACTTCCTGACCGTGAACGATGAGCCGGCCGCGGCGGTGGAGGCGATGATCCATGCGGCGCTGGAGAACGGCGGCCGCGACAACGTCACCCTCATCGTCGTGCAGGCGAGCGAGGCCGACGCCGCCGGCTCCCCGTCGGACGCGAGCGC